>JADLBD010000075.1 GCA_020847975.1 Bryobacterales bacterium
CAGGGCATGGGCATAGTCCTTTCTGACACTATACTGCGGAAGATCGGCGGTTGGGGCCGGTATGGGAAAATAGCGTTGTGACCGGTCACGAAATCAGACAAAAGTTTCTCGACTACTTTGCCGCCCGCGGACACCGCGTGGTCCGCAGTTCCTCGCTGGTTCCCGCCAACGATCCTACCCTTCTGTTCACCAACGCGGGGATGAATCAATTCAAGGATATTTTCACGGGTCTCGAAAAACGCGATTACAACCGCGCCGTGAGTTCGCAGAAGTGCGTGCGGGCGGGCGGCAAGCACAATGATCTCGAGAACGTCGGCTACACCCGCCGCCACCATACCTTCTTCGAGATGCTGGGAAATTTTTCCTTTGGCGACTACTTCAAGGCCGAGGCGATCGATTTCGCCTGGGAATTGATTACGAAGGATTACGGGCTGCCGGAAGACCGTCTGTATGTGACGGTTTTCCGCGAGGACGATGAAGCCGAGGAGCTGTGGCAGAAGGTTGCCGGCGTGCCGAAGGACCGCATCTTTCGAATGGACGAGAAGGACAACTTCTGGCAGATGGGGGAGACGGGGCCTTGCGGGCCATGCTCGGAGATCCACTATGACCTCGGGCCGGGCGCTGCCGAACCGGGTCGCGAGCACGAACAGTTTCCGCTCGACGGCGGCGGCCGTTTTGTCGAGATCTGGAACCTCGTCTTCATGCAGTTTGACCGGTCCACCGACGGGACACTCACGCCGCTGCCGCGCCCTTCAATAGACACCGGCCTCGGATTGGAGCGGCTGGCCGCGATCCTGCAAGGAAAGCTTTCGAACTTCGAGTGCGACCTGCTGCTGCCGGTGGTGGAGAAGGGCGCCGAATTGTTTGGGAAGAACTACGGGGACGATCCGCGGGTGGATGTCTCGCTGCGTATCGCGGCGGACCATGCGCGAGCGACGGCATTTCTCATTCACGACGGCGTATTGCCATCGAATGAGGGCCGCGGTTATGTGCTGCGCAAGATCATGCGCCGCGCGATGCGGAACGCGCGCATGGTGGGCGTGGAGGAGCCGTTCCTCTACAAGCTGACGGGATTCGTAGCCGATCTGATGAGGCCCGCCTATCCGGAGTTGCTCGAGACGGCGCAGCGGGTGGCGCGCGTCGTCAAGGACGAGGAACACCGCTACGCCACGACGTTCACCGTGGCGGAGAAGGTTTTCCAGGAAGAGGCGAAGGCGGCCACCAGCGGAGTGCTTTCCGGTCCGGCGGCGTTCAAGCTCTACGACACGTTCGGCCTGGCTTTGGACGAAATGCAGGAGATGGCGCGGGAGCGCGGCATTGCGGTGGATCTGGATGGGTTCGAACACGCGATGGAGCAGCAGCGGCAGCGGGCCCGCGCCAGTTGGAAGGGCGCCGCGAAGGCGCAGGTTGCTCCGGCCTATCAAACCTTGCGCGAGCGGGGCAGGACGCAGTTTCTGGGATATGAAACCCTCACCAGCACGGGCAGCGTGGTGATTGGGCTGCTGAACGAAGACAAGCAACTGGTGGTGCGGCTCGAGCCCGGACAGAAGGGGGAACTGGTTCTGGACCGGACGCCGTTCTATGCGGAAGCAGGCGGACAGGTGGGGGACGGCGGCGGGCTTTATCGCGCCGGGGACAAGGCTGCGGAGGTCGATTCCACCTATCCGGCGGTTCCGGGGCTTTCGGTTCACAGGATTCAGGCTGTGGCGGCGATCGCGGTGGGGGACAAACTGGATGCGCGCGTGGAAGCCGCGCCGCGCGGGTCCACGATGCGGAATCATACGGCCACCCATCTGCTTCATGCGGCGCTGCGCACGGTGCTGGGCAAGCATGTGAAACAGGCCGGAAGCGTAGTCGAGCCTTCGCGCCTGCGCTTCGATTTCACGCACTACACGGCGATGGACCCGGACGAGATCGCGGAAGTGGAGCGTTTGGCAAACGAGGAAATCCTCGAGAACATTCCGGTCGAGACCAGCGTGATGGAACTGGAAGAGGCGCTCAAGACCGGCGCGATGGCCTTGTTCGGCGAGAAATATGGCGACAGCGTGCGCGTGGTGCGCGTGGGCGACTTCAGCCGCGAACTCTGCGGCGGCACGCACGTCCACCGCACCGGCGACATCGGCTTGTGCAAGATTGTGCAGGAGGGCAGCATTTCAGCCGGCGTGCGCCGCATCGAGGCGATCACGGGCGAGGCCGCCCTCGAGCGGTTCCGCGCCGCTTCCGATACGCTGGCCCGGGTGGCCCACTCTCTGCGCTCCCCGGAGGGGGAGGTTCTGGACCATGTGGAGCGAATGGCGGCCCACCAGAAGCTGCTCGAGAAGGAGATCGAGCAACTGAAGGCGAAGCTGGCGCAATCGCATGCCGGCTCGCTCGAGGCGCAGGCGCGGGTAGTGAAGGGTGTCAAGGTGCTGGCCGGGCGGCTCGATGGGTTCGACCGGCAGCAACTGCGGGCTCTGGCCGATACGCTGCGCAACAAGTGGCGTACGGGGGTGGTGGTGCTGGCGAGTTCCGAGGACGGGACCGTGGCACTGGTTTCGGCGGTGACGAAGGACCTCACCAACAAGGTGCATGCGGGCAAGATCGTGAGCGCGCTGTCGCAGTCGATCGGGGGGAAGGGCGGCGGCCGCCCGGATATGGCCGAAGGCGGCGGCAAGGACGTCAACGCATTGCCGAAAGCGCTGGAGACGGTTTATCAGAACGTGGAGTCGATGCTCTGATGCGCGACGTCGTGGTGGTGGGAGCCGGGCCCACGGGGTTGGCCTGCGGCATTGAATTAAAGAAGCGCGGGCTCGACGCTCTCTTGATCGACAAGGGGTGTGTGGTGAATTCGCTTTACCACTACCCCACCAACATGGTGTTTTTCACCACGCCGGAACTGCTCGAGATCGGGGGCATTCCGATGACCTCGCTCAACGAAAAGCCGAACCGCATTGAAGCGCTGAAGTATTACAGGAGGGTGGCGGATCATTTCGCGCTCGACATTCACCAGTATGAGAAGGTGCTGCGGATTGGAGGCGATGACGGCGCCTTTACGGTGCACACGACGGACCGCCTGGGATGCCCGCGGCAGTACGAATGCCGCAAGGTGATTCTGGCGACGGGGTATTACGACATCCCGAACAAGCTGGACGTACCGGGCGCGGACCTGGACAAAGTGATCCACTACTACAAGGAGCCGCACCCGTTTTACGGACTGGATGTGGCTGTCATCGGAGGGAAGAATTCCGCCGCTATTGCCGCGCTCGAACTTTTTTGGACGGGCGCGCGCGTGACGCTGATCCACCGCCGCGAACGGCTATCGGACAACATCAAGTATTGGATCAGGCCCAATATCGAAAACCGGCTCAAGAGCGGAGAGATCAAAGGATATCTGAACAGCAGCGTGACGCGGATTTTGCCGGATTCGCTGGTGATCGGCACACCGGACGGGGAGGTCACCATCAGGAACGATTTCGTGCTGGCGATGGTGGGCTACCGGCCGGATTTCAAATTCATGTCCCAGCATGGAATTGAGCTTGACCCGGCGACAATGAAACCGCGCACGAACCCGGAGACGCTGGAGAGCGACCGCAAGGGAATCTATCTGGCGGGAGTGGTGGTGGCGGGGGTGCACACGAACGAGATATTCATTGAGAACGGACGGTTCCATGGGGTGACGATCGCGGAGGCGATTGGGCGGGCGATTGGGTGAGGGGGTAACTGCTGGTCATGAAGATTACCGTTGAGATTTCAGACGAACTCTTCCGCCGGGCGAACAAGCATTGCGCCGAGCGGGGCATTTCTTTTCGCGAACTGGTTGAGCGAGGATTGCGGCTGGAACTTGACCGGCCGAAGACTACCGGATGCTTTCGCCTGAAACCCTTTGGGTTCGCCGGTGAGGGCCAGCAACAGCGGGATTGGGCTGCACTTCGAGAGTTGATCTATCAGGAACGGGGAGGAGCGCCCGACTCCGGTGATCGCACAGGTGGCAGCCCCGGATAAAGGCGGACGCCGATCTACAGCAGACTGATCAGCGATTCCGAGGATATCCCGCGCATTCGGGCAACCTCAGCCAAAATGCCATGAAGTGTTCCGGGTTTCAGCGGACTATGCCATGGAATCGTAACCATGTGGGGCGGAGGCCCGGAATGCCGCAAGCGGACGTGACTACCTCGTTGCCGCACGGTTTCATAGCCGAGCGATTCCAGGGCTCTCACGAGCCGCCCGGCAGTAATGCCCCGCGGCAACTTCATGCTGCTTCGACGGGGATCAACTCGTCTCTCACGTAGTGAAGTTGGATTAGCAGCGGACGCTCTTCGCCATCGTCGAAATGCAGGGCCGTCGCCTCGCGTACGTTGGCTCGCAATTCCTCCCAGGTCTCGGCTTGGGTGAAAATGGCATAGCCGAGTGCTCGCGCGTAGAACCCGCCTTCCTCAGCGTCGCGGACCTCGAAGATGACTTCCATGGCCAGTTCCCATTTTCCCTCGGAAACCGGGCTCTACTCAAGCTTCACAAGCCGCCTCGCCGGAGCATCTAACCAAAGCGCTCGCGCAACTCTTCCAGCACCCAATTTTCGACACGCTGTCCGCCCAACCGTACACGCGGCTTGATGGGGCCGTGGAAGTCAGAGCCGCCCGTCACCGCAAGGTCATGGCGCCTCGCCATTTCGAGGTAGCGTGAGGACTCCTCGCCGGAGTGATCGGAATGGAAGACCTCGAGCGCCCGCAGGCCCGCGTCCGCCAGGCGCCGGAGCACGTGCTCGTCGAATGCCGAGCCCAGGCGGATCGGATGGGCGAGCGAGGAGACGCCGCCTGCTTCATTCACGCGGGCAATCCCCTCCTCGAGGGACGGCGCTTCATGCGGCACGTAGGCCAGTCCCTCCTCCCCGATATAGCGCTCAAAAGCCTCCTCGTAGGTATCCACATAGCCCTTGTCGATGAGGACCCGGGCGAAATGGGGGCGGCCGGTCATGCTGCGCCCAAGGGCCTCGACTTCTTCCAATTCAACACCGGCCCCAAGTGCTTGCAAGCGCCGAACCAGCCGCCGGTTGCGGTCCCGGCGCTGCTCATGGCGGTGTTCGAGCCATTGGCGGAAGGCATCGCCCGGCTCGCCCCGCAGGAAATAGCCGAGCAGGTGGACTGGGCGCCCGTGGAGCGCGCATGTCACCTCGATGCCACAGATGACCTCGGTCTTTTGCGGCGTCTCCAGACTTCGCATGGCGTCGCAGCCCGCCAGCGTGTCGTGGTCGGTCACCGCAACGGCGTCCAGGCCTTCGCGCCGCGCCAACTCCAGGAGTTCCCGCGGCGAGCAGGCGCCATCGGAATAGTGCGTGTGGGCGTGGAGATCGATCATGGAGCCAGCGGCTCCGGCGGAAACTCGAAGACCTCACCCGCAGCCCTGACGGTTAGCTTTCCTCGCCCAAGCGCCTTGCCGTGGTTGGGATAGAACAGCGCGCCGTCGGTGCTCTGGCCGGGCATGAGTTTCACATCCACGAAGGCGATGGCCGATGCCGCGGCGGCGGCCTTCAGTTTCGCCGAGGTCAGCTCGGCAAAGGCCGCCTGGCGCCGCTGCTCATATCCGTTGGTGGAGGTGAGGCGGGTCAATCCGTAGAGGCCGATTTCGTAGGTGGCCACGAGTTTGATGACGTCGCTGCGCCCGGCCTTATCCACCAGTTCGTTCACTACCTTACGGGGATTGGCAGGACTCACCACGCCGGTCCCGTCGGCTTTGTCGAAGCGGAAATCATCGGTCTTGATGGTCCAGGGGATCCGGGACCCGTTCGAGACCGCCACCTGTAGGATGGAATACTCCCGGATCTGGTTGGGCAGGGGTGCGAACATAATGGTAACCCCATTGCGGGTCAACGTTTTATACCGCAACCCGCCGGATTCGAATTCGATTACCTGTCCCCAAACGAGGACCGCGGAAGCGAAAACTCCGCACACCAGCCGAACAAGGCCCATAGCCTCATTATGCTATACTGCCCTCGACTGCTTTCCCTTGCCCATGCACAACGTAGGGAACCATCCGAGCCATTTCGGATTGCGCGAACACGGAATCCGGAATCTTGCGGCAGCGTACTGGAATCTATCGCCCGCCCAATTGATTGAGCAGGCGCTCAAGCACCAGGAAGGGATACTGGCTGCGAATGGAGCGCTATCCGTGCGAACGGGGCAGTTCACGGGACGGTCGCCGAAAGACAAATTCATAGTAAAGCAGGCGGAAACGGAATCGACGATCGATTGGGGACCGGTCAACCAACCGATGACCGAGGCGCACTTCGACCGCCTTCACTCCCATGTCCTGTCTTTTCTTCAGGGCAGGGACGTGTTCATCCAGGATTGTTTCGGCGGAGCGGATGAAAGCTACATGCTGCCCATTCGCGTCATTACGCGCCGCGCCTGGCATAGTCTGTTCGCGCGCCAGTTGTTCGTGCGCCCGGCGCCGGGCGCCACCGCAAGCCACATTCCGGAGTTTACGCTGCTCTTTGTCCCGGATTATCAAGCAGATCCGGAGATCGACGGCTCGCAGTCGGAAACCTGCATTGCGATCAATTTCCGCAAGCGGGTGGTGATTATCGCCGGCACGGATTACGCCGGAGAGATGAAGAAGAGTGTTTTTACCATCTTGAATTACATTCTTCCCGACCGCGGTGTTTTTCCCATGCACTGCTCGGCCAACGTGGGAGACAACGGGGACGTGGCTTTGTTCTTCGGACTCTCGGGGACCGGCAAGACGACGCTCTCGGCTGACCCGCAGCGGCGGTTGATCGGCGACGATGAGCACGGCTGGAGCGATCAGGGGGTGTTCAATTTCGAAGGCGGCTGCTATGCCAAGTGCATCCGGCTGTCGCGGGAAAAAGAGCCGCAGATCTGGACTGCCATCCGTTTCGGTTCGGTGCTGGAGAATGTGGTGGTGGACGAGAACACGCGGATCTGCGATTTTGACGCTGAAACCATTACCGAGAACACACGCGTGGCCTACCCTGTCGATTTCATTGACAATGCCGTCATCCCCGGCGTTGGCGGGCGCCCGTCACAGATTCTCTTCCTGACCGCGGACGCTTTCGGGGTGCTGCCTCCCATCGCGCGCCTGACGCCTGAGCAGGCGATGTACCACTTTCTGAGCGGCTATACGGCGAAGGTGGCGGGGACCGAGCGGGGGCTGGGCAGTGAACCTCAGGCGACGTTCAGCGCCTGTTTCGGAGCGCCGTTTCTCCCGCGCCCTCCCATCACCTATGCGCAAATGCTGGGGGAGCGGCTGGCGCGGCACAAGGTCTCCTGCTGGCTGGTGAACACCGGTTGGGTGGGAGGCGCGTTCGGCACGGGGCGGCGGATGAGCCTGCCGTATACACGCGCCATGGTCACCGCCGTTGTCGACGGCAAGTTGAGCGATGTCCCGGTCGAGCCGCACCCTGTGTTTCAGACGATGGTCCCTAAGAGTTGCCCTGGGGTTCCGGCTGAGCTGTTGGACGCCCGGCAGCAGTGGAAGGACGCGCATGCCTACGACCGCACCGCGGCCGAATTGAGCGCCCGCTTTCGGAAGAATTTCGCGAAGTTCGGCGCGATGAGCCGGGAGATTCTGATGGCTGCTCCGGTGGGTTGATGTCCAGTTTCTGGTATTGTCACCATTTGCACCAGCAGGTGCGCTGTTAATCATTCATGTACAGGATTGACGAACCAGACACCGCCCCCATCCGTGCCGGAGAAGAGCTCCCGGCGGAGCGCCTTCGGGAATACCTCCGCGGGAAGATCGAAGGCGCGGAGGTGGACATCGCCATCGAACAGTTTCCCGGCGGCCATTCGAACCTCACCTACCTGGTCGCCACTGGCGGGCGGGAATACGTGCTGCGCCGCGCGCCGCATGGTCCGGTCGCCCCCAAGGCTCACGACATGGCTCGCGAATGCCGGGTGCTTCAGGCAGTGCATCCCTATTTCCCTCCCGCGCCGAAGCCGTACTTGCTATGCGAAGACCCATCGGTCATCGGCGCCGTCTTCTTTCTCATGGAGCGCCGCCGGGGCGTGGTTCTGCGCGCCGGAATTCCCCAGCCGTGGGCGAACGAGCATCTGCCGCGCCTGGTAAGCAAGGCGTTTCTCGATTGCCTGGTGCAGCTTCACACCGTGGACGTAGTGCGCACGGGACTCACCGGGCTCGGCAAGCCTGACGGCTTTGTCGAACGCCAGGTACGAGGCTGGTCGGAGCGGTGGATGCGCGCCCGCACGGAAGAGATGCCGCGGATGGACCGTGTGATGGAGTACCTGCGCGAAGAGTTGCCCCCCGAAGGCCCCCCGGCGCTGGTCCATAACGATTTCAAGCTCGACAACATGATGCTGCGCGGGGATGACCCGGGGACCGTAGAGGCTGTTCTCGATTGGGAGATGGCGACCGTGGGTGATCCGCTGGTGGACCTGGGGCTCACCCTCTGTTATTGGGATCCGCCGGATGCTGACGTGCGCGATGGCCCGGTGGCCTGCCTCACGCGCGGGCCCGGTTGGATGACCGGGGAAGAGTTGGCCGGACAGTGGGCCGAGCGCACGAAACGTTCCCCGGCCGCTCTCCGGTACCATGAGATTCTAGGTATCTTCAAACTTGCCGTGATCGTGCAGCAGATCTACTTTCGCTGGTTCCGCGGACAGACCAGCGATGAACGCTTTGCCTCGTTTCACAAACGCGTGAGGTCTCTGGTGGAAGCCGCGTATGCCCGCGTGGAGGCCGTTGATTGAGTTCGCTCTACTGCTTCCGGCACGGACAGGCTGGGTTGCGCGATGATTATGACACGCTCTCGGAAACGGGACAAAGGCAGGCAAGGGCCCTTGGGGATTTCCTGGCCGCGCGCAACATGACATTCGACGCATTTTACACGGGCGCATTGAACCGCCAGCGGCAAACCGCACTGGCAATCCGGGACGCTTATCGCGCCGCGGGCGTGGAGATTCCGGATCTGGTGATCGACACCAACTGGAACGAATTCGATCTGGGAGGCGTGTATCGCGGGATTGCCCCGCAACTGGCCGAAGAAGACCCCGAATTCCGGCGCGAGTACGAAGCACTCGAACGCGAATCGGCGGATGCCGCGTCGGCCGTTCACAGGCGCTGGACGGCCGCGGATGTGGCGGTGGTTCGGGCGTGGATCGAGGGCCGCTATGCGTGCCAGGCCGAGTCCTGGGCCGCGTTCACAGGCCGCGTGCGAAAGGGACTCGACGCGCTGGCCGCGCCCAGGGGCAGAATCGCTGTTTCCACCTCCGCCACTCCCATCGGGGTATGGATGGGTCTCGCGCTTCGTCTCGAGAACCGCTACATCATGCGCGCGGCAGGCGCGCTCTACAACGCTTCCATCACTACATTCCGCCTGCGGGGCGGCGAGGTCCATCTGAGCACGTTCAACCAGGTCGGCCACTTCGCCGATCCGTCCCTGCTGACCTTCCGTTAATAGAGAGGGAATCATGAATTTCGACTACAGTCCCAAGGTTCAGGAGTTGAGGAAGAAACTCGAAGCCTTCATGGACCAGTACATCTATCCGAATGAGGAGCGCTACCTCGCCGAAGTGGAAAAGATCGGATGGGGGGTTGTCCCTGTTATTGAAGAGTTGAAGCCCGTTGCCCGCCGCGCGGGGCTGTGGAATCTTTTTCTTCCGGAAAGCGAATGCGGGGCTGGTCTGACGAATCTCGAATACGCGCCGTTGTGCGAAATCATGGGGCGCGTAGTCTTTGCGCCGGAGGTCTTCAATTGTTCGGCGCCGGACACGGGCAACATGGAAGTGCTGGTGCGTTACGGCACAGCCGGGCACAAGAAGCAGTGGCTGGAGCCTCTGCTGAACGGCGAGATACGCTCCGCCTATTGCATGACGGAGCCCGGCGTCGCCTCTTCGGACGCGACGAACATTGAAGCCAGCATCCGCCGCGAAGGGGATGAGTATGTGCTCAACGGGCGCAAGTGGTGGAGCACCGGGGCCGGCGACCCGAGATGTAAGATCGGCATCTTCATGGGCAAGACCGACCCCGCGGCTCCGCGGCACAAGCAGCAATCGATGATCCTGGTTCCGCTCGATCTGCCGGGCGTCAGGATTGAGCGGATGCTGACGGTATACGGCTACAACAGTTCCCCGCACGGGCACGGCGAGATCACCTTCACCAATGTGCGCGTTCCATCGAGCAATCTCCTGCTGGGGGAAGGCCGCGGATTCGAGATCGCGCAGGGGCGCCTGGGGCCGGGGCGCATCCACCACTGCATGCGCCTCATCGGAGTGGCCGAGCGCGCCCTGGAAGCGATGTGCCGGCGGACCTCGCAGCGGGTTGCGTTCGGGCGCAGGATCTCCGAGATGGGCACCATCCGCGCCGGTATTGCCCAATCGCGCATCGAGATCGAGCAGGCGCGGCTGCTGGTGCTCAAGGCAGCCCACATGATGGATACCGTAGGGAACAAGGCCGCACGCACGGAAATCGCGGCCATCAAGGTGGTTGCGCCAAACGTGGCGCTGCGCGTGCTGGACCGCGCCGTCCAGGCGCACGGCGGCGGCGGTGTTTGCCAGGATTACTTTCTTGCCGCCGCCTGGGCCAATGCACGCACGCTGCGCCTTGCGGACGGTCCTGACGAGGTGCACATCGAGAGCATCGCCAAGACCGAACTTCGCCGCTACGAACCAAAGGCATGAGCCGCCTCACGCTGGTACGGCACGGACAGGCGCGCGCCTTCGAGGACGATTCCGACAGGTTGTCCGAGGCCGGAGAGAACCAGGCGCGCAAACTCGGAGCGCATTGGGCCGCGCTTGGCGTCCGTTGGAGCGAGGTCTACTGCGGGACGCTCCAGCGGCAGCGCCGCACGGCGGAACTGATCGGCGATGCCTACAGGCAGGCGAGGCTATCCTATCCGGCCCCCTGTGCGGACTTCCGGTGGAATGAATACGATTCCGGCGGAGTGCTGAGCCGTGTGGCCCCCGTTCTGGCGGCCCGGGAGCCCGGATTCGCCGCGCTCGAACAGGAGTTCCGCCGCCACAGGAATACCCCGGAAGCCAACCGTTATTTCCAGCGGATGTTCGAGCAACTGATGCGAATGTGGATTGTGGGAGAGGTGGACGCGCCCGGCGTCGAGAGCTGGCTATCGTTCCAGACGCGGGTCATAGAAGGCTTGCGGCATGTTCTCCACGGATCCGCGGGGAGCCGCAATGTGCTGATTGTCAGCTCGGGAGGTACGATCGCAACCGCTGTGCAAACCGTGGTGATGGCGCCTTCGGCGATGGCGCTCGAGTTGAACTGGCGTATACGGAATTCCTCCGTCACGGAGTTTCTCTTTACGCAACACGGACGCATCACGCTGGATCTCTTCAACGCCACGCCTCATCTTGCCGCGGAAGAGATCACTTATCGCTGAGCGGTATTACCGTTGCCCATCCATTCGGCGTATACCTTCCGGAACGCCCACCCTTCGGGGCGATACATCACACGCGCGGAGGGGTATTGCGCCTTCACCGTGTGTTCCAGCATTGGGACGCCGCTCGGGTTGCGTGCGTCGACCACCCAGACCGGACGCGGGGCCAGGGCGCTGACGAGGTCCGGCAAATCGTAGTCGCGCAATACTCCGGGCAGGACGATGTCGATGAGGCCCTTGGGAAACTTCGATTGCGTTGCGGCCAGCCAGGAAAGCGGCATGCCCTCCAGAACCACCGATTCGATTCCCGGCGTGAGGAACGCCGCGTGCAGCGCCGTCACGGCAGCCGGTCCACGGCCGTAGATCCGGATGTGCCCGCTGTCGATCTGGGGGCTTGCCGTAAGGCTGGTGTACTCGTTGAGCACATCGGACAGCTGCAACCCAATGAGCGTGCGGCCCACGAGGAAGGCGCGATTGGCGGTCTGCCATTGCGACGAATAGCCGGACTCGGGGCGCGTGGAACTGGTGGGGAAGCGGATGGCCATCACCGCAAAGCCCGCGGCCAGCATTTCGTCGATGTCTTCTTTCGCCGCGTTCAACGCGAGGATGGCCGGCCGCTTTCCATTTCCGTTTTCCACCCGGAGTTGGGAATCGAAGAACTTCGTCTGCGTGGGCGAGTATTGCGTGCGGCGGATGACCATCTCCCGCGTTACCCCGCCTGACTTTGCGGCGCGCTGTCCATAGAGGCGCAGGGCTTCCCTGGCGTTCAGAGATTGGGTGGTTTCCCCGCCGAAGCTCGAGAGCGCCTGGCCGGTTGGGGTGACGTAGAGATTCTGCTCGGGCTCCGTCTCGACTTCCTCTTCCCCGCCCGCGGATTCCCGGCCCATCAGCCATTGCTCGAACCAGCGATAGGCGGCTTCGCGGCGAGGCTTCGACCACCCATGTGTGTCGTCGTATTCGAAATAACCGGCCTTCGCTTCGGCATCGAGCACACCATAAAAACGCCGGATCTCCTCATAGGTGCGCCGCGCCCCATCGATGGGGAAGAAATCGCGGATGGCGGTGGTCATCAGAAAGGGCTTGGGGGCGGCGGCGAAGGCGAAATCGGGAAAATCGAAGCCATCCTTGAGAAAGCCGGGAAACACCTGCTCGGCATCCTGCGGACCGGGCTTGTACCAGAGCTGCTTCCAGGACGTCATGTAGCAGCTCGAGACGATGGCCGCCAGCCGCGGATCCGCCATCGCCAGGTAAGCGGCCTGCGTTCCGCCGCCCGAATTTCCGGCCACGGCGATCTTCGTGCTGTCCACGTCGCGGCGCGTTTGGAGGTAATCCACCGCGCGCATGCCGTCCCAGATTTCATACCTCGCCACATGATTCCCGGCGAGGAGACATTGCGAGCCGGTGAGAATATGCTCCTGCACGCCGATGCCGCTTCGCGAGGCTCCTGTTTCCGGATCGAGGGTCTCGCTCCGCTCCCCTTGTCCCGGCGGATCGAAGGCGAGAACGAGAAAGCCGCGCTTCGCCATCGTGATCCAGACGTGCTGATACGTGGCGGATGCCTTTCCGTTGGCGCTGTGTCCGGCCACTCCCACAAGGGCAGGGAAGGGAGGCTGGACATTGAGCGGCACGTAGACATTCGCCGTGACGTGAAAGCCGGGCAGGCTCTGATACACCAGCTTCTCGACGCGGTAGCCGGGGCGCGTGAAGCTGCCGGTGATGCGCGCCTGTAGCGGGCCGCTCCGGATGGGAAGCCCGCCGATCTCGGCCAGCATTTTCTCCCGAATGCCGGCGCGCCGCTGCTCGGCTCGATCCTTGGTGAGTCGAGAGACAGCCGCCGCGCGATCGCGCAGCGCGGACTCAGCCAGTTCACTCAAATATTGATCGACGGCAGGCTGCGCATGTGCGGCGCCGGCCAGGGCCAGTAACGCGAGCAGTTTCCTCATGCGGCAAGCAGCCTCAACAGGTAAGTAAGATTTCGTTTCATATCAGCCTCGACATTGTTCGACGGCGAGGAGGTCTCGAGGTTCGCAAAACCGTCGTAGCCCGTTTCCCGTATGGCTTTCAACACTCTTCCCAAATCGATTTTCCCTTCCCCCAGGTAATTGGGATTGTCCTTGAGGTGGATCTGGCAGATGCGCTTTTTTCCGAGCCAGCGAATCTCGCGCTCCGGTTCGAAGCCGCTATTCGTCGAGTTCCCGATGTCATAGTAGGTGAGCACGGCCTTTGAACGCGAGCCTTCCATGATGCGGACATTGTCCTCGGCGGAAATGGTGTCCTCGAGCCCGAGCAGCACGCCGGCCTTTTCGGCCTCCGGACCGATTTCGCGCAGGAAGGCGGCGACGTAATCCTGTTCGGCTCGCGTCTCGAGGGCGCCGTTGCCGAAAAACGGCAGCAGCATCACCCGCGCATTCAGATTCTTCGTAATGGGAATGCCATCGGCCACCCACTTCTGGCCGAGTTTGTCGTTCTTCAGATAGTTGACGTGGAGGATATCGAGGCACGTGCCGGCCAGCCGGATGCCATGCTGCTTCGCTGCCTCGATGTACTGCTGTTGCAGCCCGGCATTGTCGAGCGGCAGTTTGTCATTCACCGGCTTGCGGCCGAGGCTCACCTCTACTCCCGCGAAGCCGAGCCGCCTGGCAAGCGCCACCGCCTCCACCTTCCCGGTCTGCTTCAGATTCCAATCGGTAACCCCGATGCGGAAGCCATATGACCTTGCCTGGATGCGGAAAGCCGCACCCGCGAGCAGGCTCGAGGAAAGAAAAGCTCTGCGAGAATGGCGCATGCCGGTAGTGTAACGTAATGCAAACTTCAACGCGGCAGGATCAGGCCTCCATCCACTCTGAGAACGCTGCCTGTGATGTAGGCTGCCTCGTCCGAGACGAGAAACCTCACCGCGGCGGCAATCTCCTCCGGCTTGGCGAGGCGGCCCAGCGGCAGCAGCCGGCCCTGTTCGCGAATGAACGCCTCGGTAAAGAACGTCCGTTCTCCGGGCGTATCGGTCCAGCCGGGCTCAATCGTGTTCACGCGGATGCGGTGTGCGGCGAGTTCGCTGGCCCATGTCGCGGCCATGTGATTCACCGCCGCCTTCGCTCCGTTGTACGCCGTGCTGTCAGGAAATCCGCGCGCGGCATGAATGGAACTGATCATGACGATGGAGCCGCCCACCCCCTGCTTCACCATCTGGCGCGCCGCAAGCTGCGAGCAATGAAACACGCCCCACAGCGTGGTTCCCCAGACCGTGGCCACATCGTTCACTTCCAGTTCGAGCAGCGGCTTGCGGATGTTGACGGCGGCGTTGTTCACCAGAATGTCGATGCGGCCCCAGCGGTTCACCACTTCGGCGAACATCGCTTCCATCTGCGCGCGGTCGCCTACATCGGCGTCGAGGTACAGCGCCCATCGCCCTGCGGATTCGATATCCTTCACGGTTTCGGGCGCCGATTCGGTGAGGTCGCAAAAGGCGACGTCGCACCCGGCGCGCGCCAACTCCCCCGCCGTCGCGCGGCCGATTCCCCTCGCGCCCCCCGTCACGATCGCAACTTTTCCCGCCAGCTTCACGTGATCTGCGCTCCCTCCCGAAACACGAAACGGATGCCTTCCGGTTTCTGCTGGGGCGACTCATAGGTGGCTCGCGCACGGATGGCGGCAGCGTCGAACACCACCACATCCGCCGCCGCGCCGGGACGCAGAACCCCGCGCCCCCGCATGCCGAAGCGCTCCGCCGGTTTTCCCGTGATGCGGTGAACCGCGTCATGGAGGGGCAGCCATCCCCGCTCCCTCGCCATCTCGCCCAACAGGCAGGGGAACGTGCCGTAGAGGCGCGGATGCGGCCGGCCTTTCACATAGAATCCATCGCTGATCACTGTGCACAGCGGATGCTGGAGCAGTTTGCGAAGGTTGTCATCGCACTGGTTGAAGCTGAGCATGTTGACATCGCCGTTCTCTTCTTCGAGGATTTCGAATACGGCCTCCACCGGCTCCACGCCGCGCTCTTCGGCAATCTCGACGAAGTTCCTGCCCACCCAGCGGGCTCCCTCCGCGCTTCCGGTGGCCGCCACGAAGATATCGTTCCATTGCTGCGCCGTCTGCGCGATAGTTTCTTCGGCAATGCGCGGCCGGAGCGTAGTGTCCGCGAGACGCGACAGCATCGCGGGAATGCCGCCATCGAGCGTCCATTGCGGGAGTAGTTGTGTCAGCACTGTGCTGCCGGCGAGGTAGGGATAGCTGTCGAACGCCACGTCAATCCCTTCCGCCCTTGCCTGCTCCAACCGCTCCAGAGCCTGGGCCTGCTTGCTCCAATTCGCACGGCCCACTGCCTGGAGATGGGAGATCTGCAAGCGGCACCCCGCCTCGCGCGCCAGATCGAGTTGCTCTTCGATCGATTCGAGCAACTGATGCGTGTAACTGCGCATGTGCGTCGCGTATACTTTGCCGTGCTTCGCCGTGACGCGGCACAGGCGCACCAGCTCCTCGCGGGGAGCGCTCGAGCCGGGCGCGTACATCAGCCCGGTCGAGAATCCGCAGGAGCCGGCCTGGAGCGATTCTTCGAGTATGCCTTCCATGCGGTCCATCTCCGCCGGCTCCGGGGCGCCCTGCCGCGGCCCCATGGTCGCGATGCGCAGGCTCCCGTGACCCACCAGGGACCACACGCTGCAAAGCCGCGACTGACGCCGCGCGTAGTCCAGATACTCCGCCGCGCTCTGCCAGCCCCACGACTCGCCGCCCGCGAGGATGGCATGTCCGTAGCGACGCACGGCCGCCGCGTCCGCCCCGCAGGGATAGGGCGAGAACCCGCAGTTGCCGACCACCTCCGTGGTCACGCCCTGATCTGCTTTTGCGCGGTCGTTCTCCAGCACCATGACATCCGAATGGCTGTGGATGTCGATGAAGCCGGGGGTGATCGTGAGCCCCGTGCAGTCGATGAGCCGCGCCTCCGCGGGCGGAGCCGCCTGCCCTATGGCCGTGATCACTCCGTCTTCGATGAGGACACCGGCGCGTTTGGGTTCGGCGCCCGTCCCGTCAATTACCGTTCCGTTGTGTAAGTGGATCAAACGGTGATTTTCGCATGGCGTGGCATCATTCGGTGAAACGTCAGATCTTCAGGCTCCTCACCGGGGAGCCGACTCGAGGCGATCCAGCAGCCGCGCCGTTACGGCGGTGATCTCTCTCACCGCCGCCTCGAATGCTTCCTGATTCGCCTTCGACGGTTTATGGAAGCCGCTCACCTTGCGCACAAACTGAAGAGCGGCGGCCGAGATATCCTCGCGCGTGGCCCGCGGGGTCTGCTTGCGTAGCACTTTAATGCTGCGGCACATGTTCTCAGCTTACACGCCCGCGTTTGAGGCGCACAGTGATCTGCGTTCCCCCACCTTCCGGGCAATGTAACTCGACCTCGCCACCGAGCAGTTTCACATTGCGCCGGACGATGGCGAGACCGAGCCCCGTGCCTTTCACTTTCGTCGTGAAGAACGGTTCGAAGATCCGTTCGCGGAGCTTTGGATCAATGCCTGGGCCCTGGTCGGTGATGCGAAGCATGGCGGGATGCTCCAGAGCCACCGTTACGGCCTTGCCGGCGGGAGTCGCTTGAATGGCGTTGAGCAGGAGATTCAGAACAATCTGCCGGATCAGTTCGCGGTTGGTCTCTTCGATGACGATCCCGTTAGCGATGGTCGAGTCGATGCGAATCCCCATCGGCTTGGCTTGACGCGCGAGCGCTGCCACGGCGCTTTCGACCTCCGCGGACAGGTCGACGGTTTCCTCCATGGCAGGCGCGGGACGCGAAAAACCCAAAAGCTGCCGGACCGACTCATCGAGGCGGTTCACCTCGGCGACGATGAACGAAAGGTCCTCGCCGTAGCGTTCCTGTAGGAGCGCGTCCTCGCGCATCACCTGCGCAATCGTTTTGATGGCGCTGAGAGGATTCTTCACCTCATGGGCGATGGTGGCCGCCGCTTTGCCGAGACTCGCGAGATTTTCCTGACGCGCCAGTTCCCGCTCGAGTCCCACTTTCTCCTCCACCAAACGGCACGCCACAAGAGACTGGGCGATTTGAGGAGCCAGGCCTTGCAGCACTTCCTCGTTCTCATCGAGAAAGGCGAGCGGCGTGGTATCGAGCAGCAGCAAGCCGCGGATGCGATTCTCCTCCCGCAGCACGAGCATGTACCGGCAGCCAAGCCTGCGCATCACTTCCCTTGCCGGCGCATCTTCCATGTGAGGTTCGTACACTTTATCCGCCGGCCGGCTTTCCGCGTAACTCTCCAGTTCGCGGCGGTCCGCTTCGGTGAGAGCGCCGCTCCAAGTTCCAGCCGAGGCGCATTCACTTCCAAAGAGGAGCAGGACAGCCCGCATCCGAAACCGCTCCCGCAGTTGCGCCGCAAGGAACTCCATGCGCAGTGTCAAATCGAGGATGAGACCCGCTTCGGGAATGACGGTTTTCGCGAAATCGGTGTAGAATGCCGCGCGCCGCGAGAGAAAGCGCGAGATCGCCGCATACAGTGGCAGCCAGAGAATGCCGGCCCAGAACAGCAACGCCAGTTCGAGCAGAACTCCGCCTTCGCCCCATCGGTCTTCGAAGATGCGCCCCAGTTGGCGCATCAGGAACAGATAGAGCGCAACGGAGATTCCGAGAATCAACGAGAAGACCGACCGTATGGCCAGCAGAAGGCCGAACACGTTATCCCAGAAAATGAACCACGCCAACAGGAAGGGCGGACCGGTGGTGAAGAAGGACGAAGGGTAGAGCGCGATAGCGAGCAGCACCGAAAGGCCAAAGCCGAAGAGGAACAGCCACAATCGCCGGCGGTAGCCCAGCCACAACAGCCAGACCGCAACAACAAACCCGCAGGCCAATGCCGCATTACCCACACCCTTCCACACGGCCGCGTACTCGAGTTCCCTTCCTGCCGTCTCCCGGTAAAGTCCACTGACAAGCGTCGCGCCGTGCCACAAGCCGAACGAAACCACCAGAACCCAAGCCGGCATCCCCGCGGGACGTATCTTGCGCTGCGGGAACATCACGATGCCCAGGAACAGGCAAAGCCCCATTCCCAGGAATGACATGAACAGCGGGAAGACTGTTGCCGCAGGCATAGGTTCGCTAACCGCTGTAGCGGCGGAAGGCCAACACGGCGTTCAAGCCGCCGAAGGCGAAGGAATTGGAGATTGCGTACTCCACCTCCGCGCGGCGGCTTTCGTTCGGAATGACATCGAGATCGCATTCCGGATCGGGGGTGGTGAAATTCGCCGTCGGAGGAAATACGCCCGTATGAAGCGCGAGCACGGTAGCGGCGGCTTCCAGCGCTCCGGCCGCGCCCAGGGCATGTCCGTGCATCGATTTTGTCGAGCTGACAGCGAGACGCTCCGCATGCCGGCCGAACAGGAGCCGGATGGCTTGCGTCTCGGTAGCGTCGTTGGCCATTGTGCCGGTGCCGTGCGCGTTGATGTAGCCGGTGGCTTGAGGCGGCAACCCGCCGTCCTCGAGCGCCAGTTGCATGGCCCGCGCCGCGCCTTCCCTGGTCGGTTGCGTGATGTGATGCGCATCGGCGGACATGCCCGCGCCCACGACTTCCGCAAGAATTCCCGCGCCGCGCGCGCGCGCCGCCTCCAGGGGTTCCAGCACCAGCATCGCCGCTCCTTCTCCCAAAATGAGCCCGGCCCGATCCTTCGAAAACGGCCGGCACGTGTTGGGAGAGACCACTCGCATGCCTTCCCAGGCTTTGAGGTTGCCCAGGGTGAACGGCGCCTCGCTGCCGCCGGCCACCGCCATCTCGAGCTGCCCCTGCCGGACCATCCAGAATGCATGCGCCAGGGCATGGTTCGCCGACGAGCAGGCAGTCGAGAAGGTGAAGGAAGCGCCCGTCAACCCGAACTCCATGGTGATGCAACTGGCCGCTCCATTTGCCATCGTGCGCGGAATGATCATTGGAGAAAACCGGGTCTTCTGATCCGCATACAGGTCGCGGAACGCGTCGTCTTCAGTCAGCTTTCCTCCGACGCAGGAACCGGTGATGACGCCGGTGCGCTCGCGTAGCGACGGCGTCCAGGGGACGGCCGCTTCGCACAGGGCCTCGCGGGCCGCCACCACTCCGTATTGTGCGAACGGATCCAGCAGATTCAACTCTTTTTCCGTGAAGTAGGCGGGCGGCGAGTAGTCCGGCACGCGGGCGGCGTTTGGAAACCGCACGGCTTCAAACCCCTCGAGCGGCCGGATGCCCGGCCGTCCCGCGGCGATCGCTTCCCAAAATTCGGCCCGGTTCCGGCCGCACGCGCAGATCACCCCAAGACCGGTGACGGCAACCCGCCGCGGCGTCATCCGGTGGACTCCGCCTTCTCCGCCAGCAGCTTTTCGATCCCCTCGACAATGTCCTGTACACCGCGAATGCTCTTCGCGGATTCGTCGGGGATGCTGACGTCGAATTCGTTCTCGAGCGCGAAGATGATGTTGATGCCGTCAAGCGAATCGATGCCCAATTCCTCGAATGTGCTCCCGGCTGTGATTGCCGCCGCTTTTTCCGCGCCGTAATGCTGTGTGGCGGCGATTACGCGGATGACGCCGTCGAGTGTGGTTTCCGGCATAGGAGTTCGCTCACAGTGACCAAATGATACCCTTGGTCGCGGAGTTCGGGCAACAGGCGGCGCACCGCTTCGATGGTGTTTCGGATGTCGGGCTTCGGCTTCAGTTCGCGCCCGTCGTGGAGACAGAGAATGGCGCCGGGACCGGCGGCGCGCTTCATCCGGCGGTAGACTTGCCTCGAGCCCTGATTCCAGTCCTGCCCGATCGCGGTCCACATGACGCCCATCACCCCGTGCCGTTGCTGCGCCTCGCGCAATCCGAACCAGCGGCATCCGTACGGCGCGCGAAACAGCACGGGACGAGAGCCCGACGCTCTCTCCACGGCGGCCTGGCAGAGCGCCACTTCGTTCTCGATAAACTGCCGGTGCCGCAGGTACAGGGGGGAGTGCGAATAGGTGTGGTTTCCGATTTCATGCCCGCGGCGCGCGACTTCCGCCGTGATTTCGCTCAGCCGCTCGGCATGGCGGCCGATTTGAAAGAACGTGCATCGCACCCCCGCCGCCTCGAGCAAGTCGAGGAGTTCGCCGGTCGATTCACTGGGCCCGTCATCGAAGGTGAGCGCGAGTCGTTTTTCGTTCCGCGGTCCGTGCCAGACCGAGGGCGCCAGCAGGCGAGCGCTGCGGCCGCGCACCGCATACGCCATCAAGCCCGCGGCGGCGGCCGCTCCCGCGTAGCCGGCTTCCAGAATCACAGACTTACCCCTTGCCGGTCCACTTCACACTGTGATCGGAAGTGACGGCGAATGTTTCCTGCGGTGAGATGAGGGTAAAGAAGGACCACGGCCCGGGAATCCAGGGATAGCGCTCGATGACGCCTTCATCGACGGTCACCCCAAGACCAGGCCCGGTGGGGACCACCAGGTCGCCTTCCACAATTTGCAGCGGCTCCTTCAGCATCTCCGCGGCAAGCGGAAAGGGATACATGAACTGGCGGCCTTCCTCGGTGTAGCAGGGATACTCCAGCCACTCCACGACGGTTTCCGGCCAGCAGACGCCGATCTGCGCCGCCGCCATCACTTCGAGCGCCGTTCCCCACGAATGAAACGCGAAGCGTAATTCTTCTCTGGCAATTTGCGCAAAGAGACGCCGCGCGAGACTGTATCCACCCTGGCAGACCACGTCCATCTGCACATAGTCCACACAGGGGCCGTTCAACAGATCGAGGAATCCCGCTTCGTCAGGCTCGTGCTCGCCGCTTGCCAGCGGGACGAGGTCTTTCTCCTTCAACCGGCGGTAGGCATCGTGATCATCCGGAGGCAGCGGTTCCTCGAGCCACGTGATGCCGTACTCGGCGAGTTGCCCGGCAAGTTCCTCCACTGTCTCCGGTGTATAGCTGCGGTCGCCCATTCGCCACCAGGAGTGCGCATCCACCATCAACTCGAAGTCGGGACCGGTGGCCTCGCGCATCAGACGCACCGCCTCGAGATCACGTTCCGGGCCGAGAGCGGGACGCATCTTGTAGGCCTTGAACCCCATGCTCCTGGTGAGCGCCGCTTCGGCGGCGTAGCCTTCGGGAGCCATGTACATTCCCGCGCTGCCGTAAAGGCGGATGCGGTCCCGCACGCGCCCGCCGAGGAGTTCCGAAACCGGCAGGCCCTTGAGCTTACCCACCAGGTCGTAGACGGCCACCTCCACCGAACAGTAGATCTTCATCAACTCCGCGTCGGGATTGGTGAGTTGGAACTTGATGCGCAATGCGTCCGGGTCGGCGGCGGCATGCGCTTTCAAAAACGGCGCAATCTCGTTCTCGATCCGGTTCTTCCAGTGTTCGCCGGCCGAACCCGGCCCGTAGCCGGCAACGCCGTTCTCCGACGTGACTCGAATGAGCATCGCGTCGCGCTTGACGATGGTGCGCTCCCCGCCGTAGTAGGTGAGTTTCGGCGGACCGGGTAGCGGAAAGGAAAGAAGGAAGGCTTCGACAGATCGAATTTTCATGCGAAGTGTTTAGTATACAGCCCGATTCGTCCTTATTTCGGACGCGCCAACTTGTCCGCGCCGTAGACGGTGAGCAGCGGATGTTTCACCACCGCGCGAAATTCGTAGATGCCGCCGCTCTTCCACCCTGTTGCCTGCATCGTGAAGTTCCCCGGAGAATTACGTGTTACAAAGCCCACGGTCTTCCACGGGTCTGTCCGTTCATCCACGTCCTGCCCGGTCACGATTCGATATTCGAATCCCACCTCGAGCGACGACGCCTGTCCCATGTCCAACAGTTCCCCCTCGAGGGTGATGGCTCCGTTCGTCTCGCGGTAGTTGCGTGTGACGACGCGCGGCGGAGTCAGGGCCGGTTTCGCGTGCGTGATCTTCAGCACGACGGGATTCGGCCAGGAGCGGTCCGTGGCCAAACGCTGAGCGCGCATCGCATGAATGTGCAGACCATCACCCTCCTGCTTCCAGGTGGTTCGCGGCTTCACCTTCGGCTGGTATTCGAGCACCAGATCATTTTGCCCCAGGATGCTGACCTGCGTCTCCGGGGACGACCGCACGGAGCGCAGGACGATGTCCTTCCACTCCCCGAGCTTCCACCGCTGCTCCTCGTTCACGAACACGTACACCGTGTCCTCATTCTTCTGTTTCGTGAACCAATAGCTCTGCTCGTTGGTGACCACCCAGGGCCGCACGCCGTAGATTGATTCGCCGTTGACGAACATCCACAGCGCCACTTCCCGCAGCCGCTCTTCCTGCTCGATGGGAAGTTCTCCATCCGGCTTCGGGCCGACGTTCAGCAGCAGGTTGCCGCCCTTGGCGCGCGTCTCGATGAGCGTGCGAATCAACCGCCCGCCTGTCTTGTAATGCTCGAGCGTCGGCCGGTAGGTCCATTCCGTGCCCATCGTGAGGTTCGCTTCCCACGGCCCTTCCAAAGGCACGCCCGGTATGTACTGCTCGGGGGTCTGCATCACACCGCGCGTGACGACAAGATCCGGACGGATGCCCCACGCAACATCCTTCAGGCCTTCCGGCGAGCCGTCGAAGAAGAAGAAATCGATGGGGCCGTACTTGGTCATCAGCTCGCGGACCTGCTCCTGGTCATACTTCAACAATCCCGGGTTGTTGGCCGGCTGCACGTCCGGCACGCCGCGTTGAATCACTTTCCCATGCTGGTAGAGCCACAGGAAGTCGTCCGGCGAGTAGTAGAATCCCGGCGCGATTCCCTGCTCGCGAAACGCGGCCACCACTTCAGCGACGATGTCGCGCTGGAACGGTGTGTGCATGATGTTGAACGGGGTGGTCGCCGTGTCGAACATGCAGAAGCCCGAGTGGTGTTTGGTGGTGAAGACCACATACTTCATTCCCGCCAGTTTGGCCAGCACGGCCCAATCCTTGGGATAGAATTTGCGGGGGTTGAAGGTCTTCGGCAGTTCTTCGACGTAGCGCTTCAGGTAGTCCTGTGATGCGCCGGCCATGGAATGGCTGGGCACGGTGCCAATCTGGCTGTCGGGCGTCCAGTGGATGAACATGCCGAAGCCGAGATCGCGAAACCACTCGACGCGGTCCGGTTTGTTGCCGGACTGCTGGGCACAGGCCAGCACGGGAAGCAGCGCGAGGAAGAGCAGACGAACTTTCAATCGCATTTGGCAATAATGATACAGTAACCGCTAAAGCCGGAGTGAATCCATGCGGGCTTTAGCCGGTGCGCCGGCTCGATTGGCGCACTACCAGCCGCGGTTTCAACAGGATGGTTTCCGGACGGCTGGGTGTCTTCGTTTCAATCAACTCGAGGGCCCGCTCGGCTGCGTGGGCGCCGATGGCGGTGCAATCCTGATCCACGCTCGACAGCGGCACTCGCAAGTCCTCGGAGAACCGGATATTGCCGCATCCGATGATCGCCACGTCTTCCGGCACGCGGAGACCGGCTTCGAACGCCGCGCGGATAGCGCCCGTGCCCGTCGGGTCGTTGTAGCAGAAGACTCCGTCCGGCGGAGGATTCAATCGCAGCAGTTCCTTCATCGCTTCGTAACCGCTCACGTCCGCCGCATCGTCGCCGGATTTGGCCGAAACCACATATCCCGGCGGCGCCACCATTCCGTGCACTACCAGCGCACGCCGGTATCCTTCATGACGCCCCGCCGCGGTGCTGATTTCGCCGCCGCGGATGTGCGCAATCCGTTTGCAGCCCTGTTCGATCAGGTGCCCGGTTGCCAGCAAGCCGGCCACCTCGTCGTCCACGCCCACGAAGTTCGCGCTCAAGCCGACGAATTTCCGGTCCACCAGGATGTACGGCGTCTCATGCTCTTCAATGCGCCGGAAACTCTCGACGGACCATTGCGTGGAGGCGATGATCAAGGCGTCCACTCGCCTGGCCAGCATCTCATCGATTTCCTGGCGCTCGAGCTCCGCATCCTCCTCTGAAGAAGAGATCACCAGGCTGTAGCGATGTTGGCGCAGCACGCGATTGATCCCCTTGGCCACCTGGCCGAAGAACGTGTGCACGAGGTCCGGCACGACCAGCCCGATGCTCTGCGTGCGCCCTGTGATCAGGGCGCGCGCCGTCAGGTTCGGCCGGTAATTGAGTTCCTTCATGCGCTTCAGCACACGCTCGCGCGTCTCCGTGCTGATGTCGCGGTGATTGCGCAGAACCTTGGATATGGTGACCACGGAAACTCCAAGTTCCCGGGCAAGATCCTTCATGCGGACAGCCATAGGAGAAATTGTTTCACATTCCGTCAGGCCGTCAGGTAGCGGCGCATCGATTCGGCGCGGAAACAATGCGCCAGCGCGGTTTGGTTGGTGATGCGCCGCGAGGACGCCAGTTCCGCCAGCGACTGCTCCATGGTGCGCATGCCTTCGGCGCGGCTGATCGAGAGCTGCGAGTAGAGCTGATGATCCTCGCTCTTGCGAATCAGGTTGCGCACGGCGTCGGTGGCGGTCATGATCTCCAGCGCCGGATAGCGGGCATTCCCCTCTACTCCCGGAACCAGTTGCTGGCAGATGATCGCGTGCAGGGCCAGGGAAAGCTGCTGGCGGATCTGCGGCTGCTGTCCCGCCGGAAACGAATCGATGATGCGGGAGATGGCCTGCGTGGCATCGTTGGTGTGCAGCGTCGAAAGCACCAGGTGGCCTGTTTCCGCAATGCGAAGCACAGTCTCGACGGTCTCGCAGTCGCGCATCTCGCCGACGAGTATGACATCCGGCGACTGCCGCAGAATGCTGCGCAGACAGACCGCGAATCCGGGCGTGTCTGAACCGACTTCGATCTGCTCGATTACCGACGTCTTGTTCTGATGCTGGAACTCGATCGGATCCTCGATGGTGATGATGTGCTCGCAGCGCCGCGTGTTGATGGAGTTCACGAATGCGGCGAGCGTCGAGCTTTTGCCGCATCCTGTGGCGCCGGTTACCAGAATCAGCCCCTGGCGGCGATCGGCCAGACGCTCGAGGCTGGGCGGCAGGTTGAGCGATTCGAACGTGGGCACGCGCCCGGGCAGCAGACGGATGGACGCAACCAGCCCGCCGCGCTGGAAGTGCAGGTTGATTCGCGCGCGCCCGGCGCCGGGGTCAGTGAATCCGAGGTCGATCGAGCGCTGCTGTTGCAGATCCTGCCAGTGGCGCGGCGTCAATAGAGGCTCCACGAGGGCGCGGATCTGATCGGCGCTGAGTTGGGATGCCGGCAGGGTCTCGAGCCTTCCGTGCACGCGAAGGCAAACCGGAGAATCGGCAATCAGCAGGACATCGGATGCCTGCCTTTGCAAAGCGCCTGCGAGGATTTCATGCAGCGTGCCGGACCGCGCCACCACGCGCGGGGAGGGCTGATGCGCCTCGGCCGGCTCCGGCCTCGGTTTGGCGCGGTTGAGCTGTTCGACAATCTGGGCGAGTTCGTCTTTCTGATGCATCAGTAACTCTTACTTTTCCGCCAATGCGCACCCGAACGCAAGGGCGCGGTGGATGCCGCCATTGCGCGGCGGGAGAAACCCGGCATCGACGGGAATAACGTCAACCACGGTTGTTCTGTTTGTCCCCATCCGAGTCGAGGGACACCTTGCGATATAGTGAAGGTCGCGCGATATGAGCCTTCCGTCACGCCGCGAACTGTTGAAATCGAGCGCTGCTTGCACTGCCGCTCTCGCCGCGGCGCCTGCGCTCCGGGCGCAGGGCGGCAAGCCTCCGAACATCCTTTTCGCGATTGCCGACGATTGGGGCTACGGCCATGCCGGAGCCTACGGCTGCTCGTGGATCCACACCCCGTCGTTTGACCGCGTAGCGCGGGAGGGCGTGAAGTTCACCAATTGCTTCACCTCGAACCCCAAGTGCAGCCCTTGCCGCGCCAGCATCCTGACCGGGCGCAACACCTGGCAGTTGAAGGAAGCAATCAACCACTACAGCATTTTTCCGAACGAGTTCACCGTTTTCCCGGCGGTGCTCGAGAAGGCCGGTTACTTCTGCGGGATGACAGGCAAGGGTTGGGGGCCGGGGGACTTCCAGGCCACCGGATGGGAGCACAATCCCGCGGGGAAAGAGTATCAGGAATTCAAGCTGAAGCCGCCCTACACGGGAATTGCCGCCACGGACTACGCGCGAAACTTCGAGGCCTTTCTCAATCAACGCCCGAACGGCAGCCCGTTCTGTTTCTGGCTGGGTGGACATGAGCCGCATCGCGCCTATGAAGAAGGCTCCGGCCTCCGCGCCGGCAGGAAGCTCTCAGACGTCACCCTGCCGGCGTATTATCCGGATAACAAAATCATTCGCAGTGATATGCTCGATTACGCGCTCGAAGTCGAGTGGTTCGATCGTCATCTGGGGCTTGCCCTACAGGCGCTCGAGAAAGCCGGCGAACTCGACAACACTCTGGTGGTGGCCACCTCCGACCATGGCATGCCCTTTCCGCGCGTCAAAGGGCAGATCTACGAACACGGCTTTCATGTGCCGCTGGCCATCCGCTGGGGCAAACGCATCGCAGCGGGACGCGCCGTCGACGATTTCATCAACGTGCGCGATTTCGCTCCTACCTTCCTCGCAGCCGCCGGCCTGCCGCCCGCCGGCACCATGACCGGGCGCAGTTTTCTCGATGTGCTCGCATCCCGGAAATCCGGTGTGGTGGATGCCTCGCGAAACGTGATGCTGATTGGAAAGGAGCGCCATGACCTCGGCCGGCCGCACGATTGGGGCTACCCGGTGCGCGCCATTCGCACGAAGGAGTTCCTCTACGTCCGTAACTATGAGCCGGACCGCTGGCCCGCCGGAGATCCTGAAACCGGATATCGCAACGTGGACGACAGCCCTACCAAGACGTTCCTCATTTCCGGATTCGACAGCTACTACAACATGTCCTTCGGCAAACGGCCGGCCGAGGAGTTATATCGCGTGAGCACCGATCCTGATTGCGTGCATAACCTCGCTACGGACTTGAAGTACGCCTCCGGCAAGCGCCAGTTGCGCGAGAAGATGGAAGAACTGTTGCGCTCGGAAGGAGACCCGCGCATGCTCGGGCGCGCCGATTTTTTCGACACCATCCAATACACCGGCCCGCGCAAGCACGCCTACGACACCTGGCTGCGAAACCACCGGCAGTGAGCTACGGGTCCGCCCGCCGGACCAGGATTGCGCGGCCGGACCCCAATCCTTGTATCTTTCCCAACTCGCCCGCGACCCATGCCACCTCGAGCGTGTTCCCGGTGAGCAGATGGATGCGCACTTCGCCTCTTGCCCCTCCCTCCCCGAGCCAAGGCAATCTCGCCGCGTCGCCCCCACCCTTGCCGCTGAATTCGAATGCAACCTCGGGGGAGATGGCCCGGTCGGGAACGCGGTATCGCGCACGGTAACGCCCCCGCAGGATGCCGCTTTCTTCCTGGATGACCGCCTCGATGTATTCCGGCGGGTAAAGGTCGCGCCCGGAAGGCGCGGCGGACTTCGCGAAATACCAATGGCCAGCCATGCCTCGCGCCTCCACCGGGGGAGCAGCCGGCCGCGGTGTGGATGGTTCCACCTGCGGGACAGCCGCGAAAGCAGGGGCCGGCACGCTTTCCACAGCCGCCGCGGGCTCCACGGGCGGAGCGCGCTTTTGTAACTCGCCGAGTTCCTCGGACAACACCTGCACCCGCATCAGCGCCTCATCACGCTCCCGCCGCATCTCGGCCAGCCTCTGCCGGAGTTGAGGCAACTGCGGGTCCGGAAGACGCATCTCCTCGCGACGTGCTGCCGTTTCCGTTACCGCCTCCTCCCTCCGCGGCCCGGGCTTCCCACTCTCTTCGGGAAATCGAACCGTGTCCGGCAGAGCCCACAGTAAGAGCAACAGCCCCAGTGCGCCTGCGCCCGTCCAGGCCCCGGCGGGTCCTTGCAGCCAGCGCACGAAGTCCATCCAGGTGGGCTTCTCCGGCGCCGGCGCAATCTCTTCCTCCGCGGGTTGGGCCACAAGCGGCACGGCACGCAGTGATTCGTCATAGGCCATCCGTGATTCGACGTTGACCAGGGTTTCATACACCCCGTTCAGCCGCTTCATCTGGCATTCCGCAACGTGTCTTTGTTTTTCGTTCTGGAGTTTATCGGGATGAAGCAGCCTGGCCAGCCGCTTGTACGCCTGCCGGATTTCCTCAACGGTGGCATTCGCGCTGATCCCGAGTTCTTCGTAGTAGGTCATGCGCGAGCCGGACTCACCCGGCTCCATCGGCACAGGAGCAAAGAAGGTTTAGCATCCAGCCCGCGAAATCTGAGAATTCGCCTCGCGGCAGGGGCCTCGCACATGTTGGTGAAACAGGACGAACATTGCCGTCTGTCGCCGCCCACTCAGCCATTTCATACCCCGAATCTCTGCCTCCGAATACAGCCGCGGAGGGAGTTACCACACGGTCCCGCGCCGGCGTTTTCTTAGATAGGGGTAGTCTGGATGAAAGATCCCGAACTGACGTCGGTCGTCGAGCGCAGGCAGGACAAGGACTTGCACGACAGGACCTCCGCCGTATCTTCGCGCCGGCCCTGGCTGTGGATCCTCGTCCTGGCCTCGGCCGCCGCCGCCGCCTACTTTGGGTGGCCGAAACTGCGCCTGTCGCTCCACCGGACCCCCTCTGCTGCAACCCCTGAGACCCACCGCCCATCCCCGCCCGTCCCCGTTACCACCGCAACCGCGCGCGCCGGCAGCCTCGATGTGTATCTCAACGGCCTCGGCGTCGTTACCCCCATCTACACCGTCACCGTCAAATCCCGTGTCGACGGCCAGGTGATGGAACTTCACTACCACGAAGGCCAGATGGTGAAGCAGGGCGACCTGCTCGTCCAGATCGACCCGCGCCCCTATGCCGTGCAACTGGCGCAAGCCGAAGGTCAGTTGAGCAAGGACCAGGCCGTGCTGTCCAACGCCCGCACAGACCTCGCGCGCTATGAAAAACTCTGGTCGCAGAACGCCATTCCGCAACAGCAGCTTGCCACCCAGCAATCTCTCGTCAAGCAATACGAGGCCAATCTCCAATCCGACCAGGCCCAGATTGACGCCGCGAAATTGAATCTCGTCTATTGCAGAATCGCCGCGCCCATCACCGGCCGCGTCGGCCTGCGCCTGGTCGATCCCGGCAATATCATCCACGCAAGCGACAATACCGGCCTCGTCGTCATCACCCAGCTCGATCCCATCAGCGTCATCTTCACCATTGGCGAAGATCAGATCCAGGAGGTCCTCAGCAGGCTCGCATCCGGTCAGCATCCGCGCGTCGAAGCCTGGGATCGTGACTTGAAACACCGCCTCGCCGTCGGAACACTCAACACCATCGACAACCAGATCGACCAGACCACGGGCACCGTCAAACTTCGCGCCGAATTCGACAATTCCGCCCGGTTGCTCTTCCCCAGCCAGTTTGTCAATGCGCGAGTCCTGGTCGAGCGCAAGAGTGGCATTACTGTCGTTCCCATGGCCGCTATTCAGCGTGGTCCGCAGTCTACCTACGTCTACCTGGTCCAACCCGGCCGCACCGTCGCCGTTCGCGGCGTCAGCGTGGGCATCACCGAAAATGATATGGCGGAAATCACATCAGGGCTCTCTCCCGGCGATGTCGTGGTGACCGATGGAGTAGACAAACTCCAGCAGGGGACGCGGGTCGTCGAACGCGGCGCGTCGGCCGCCGCGCCCAAGCCGAGGAGCGCGAAGTGAACCCTTCCCGCATCTTCATTCTTCGCCCCGTCGCCACATCTCTCCTGATGGCCGCCATCATGCTCGCGGGCATCATTGCCTTTCAGCAGCTTCCCGTCTCTGCTCTGCCGGAAGTCGACTACCCCACCATCCAGGTCACCACCTTCTATCCCGGGGCCAGCCCCGAGGTGGTAGCTTCCGCGGTCACCGCCCCCCTCGAACGCCAGTTCGGTCAGGTCCCCGGATTGCAGCAGATGACCTCCACCAGTTCCAATGGCAGTTCCGTCATCACGCTCCAATTCAACCTCAGCCTCAACATCGACATCGCCGAGCAGGAGGTGCAGCAATCCATCAACGCTTCCGGCACATACCTGCCCGCGGATTTGCCCACGCCGCCGGTCTATAGCAAGGTGAACCCCGCCGATGCCCCCATCCTGACCCTGGCCCTCACCTCCAGGACTCTACCGCTTCCCAAAGTGGAGGACCTCGCCGATACCCGCCTCGCGCCCAGAATCTCCCAACTCCCCGGTGTCGGCTTGGTCAGCCTGAGCGGCGGCCAGCGGCCCGCCGTCCGCATCCGCGCCAATCCCACTGCCCTTGCCGCGCGCGGCCTCAACCTCGAGGACCTCCGTAGCGCCCTGTCCGCGGCCAACGCCAATCAGGCGAAAGGAAATTTCGACGGTCCCCACCAGGCCTACACCATCGGAGCCAATGATCAGTTGGATTCAAGCAGCGGCTATTCGCCCCTGATCATCGCCTTCAAGAACGGAGCTCCCATCCGCCTCACCGATGTCGCCACCGTCGCGGACGACGTCGAAAACGTGCGCCAGGCCGCATGGAGGAACACCGTTCCCGCCGTCATCATGAACATCCAGCGGCAGCCCGGAGCCAACATCATCTCCGTCGTCGACCGCATCAAGGCCGTCCTGCCGCAATTGACCGCCACCCTGCCCGCCGGTGTCCGGACCAGCGTGTTGACTGACCGTACCAACACCATCCGCGCCTCGGTCCGCGACGTCGAGTTCGAACTTATGCTCACCGTCGCCCTCGTCGTGATGGTCATGTTCCTGTTCTTGAGAAGCCTCCCCGCCACTTCCATCCCGAGCGTTGCCGTGCCCCTGTCTCTCATCGGCACTTTCGGCATCATGTACCTGCTCGGCTACAGCCTCAACAACCTCACTCTCATGGCGTTGACCATTTCCACCGGCTTCGTGGTCGACGACGCCATTGTCATGGTCGAGAACATCGCCCGGTTCCTCGAAGAAGGCGAGCCGCCGTTTCAGGCCGCCCTCAAGGGGGCCGCGCAAATCGGTTTCACCATCCTCTCGCTCACCGTCTCATTGATCGCTGTTCTCATCCCCCTGCTCTTCATGGGCGATGTCGTCGGCCGCCTCTTCCGCGAATTTGCCGTCACCCTTGCCGTCACCATCCTGGTCTCCGCCGCCGTCTCCCTTTCGCTCACTCCCATGATGAGCGCCCGCCTCCTCAAACACGTTCCACCCGAAGCCCAAGGCCGCTTCTATCACGCCTCCGAACACGCCTTCGAATCCATCATCGCTTTCTACGGCCGCACCCTGCGTTTTATCCTCCGCCATCAGACCGCCACTCTCCTCGTTGCCGCCGCCACCCTTTTCCTCACCATCTACCAGTTCATCGAAATTCCCAAAGGCTTCTTTCCCGTTCAGGACACAGGCGTCATCCAGGGCGTTTCCGAAGCGGCGCAAAGCGTCTCGTTCCCCGCCATGGCCGGCTTGCAGCAGAAACTGGCGGACGTCATTCTCGATGACCCCGCCGTCGAGAGCCTCTCTTCCTTCATCGGCATCGACGGTACCAACCTCACGCTCAACAGCGGACGCATCCTCATCAACCTGAAGCCCATCGACGAACGCCGCATCAGCGCTAGCGCCATCATCCGCCGCCTCCAGCCCCAACTTGCCAAAGTCCCCGGAATCAAGCTGTTCATGCAACCCGTTCAAGACCTCACCGTCGAAGACCGCGTCACCAGAACCCAATACCAGTATTCGCTCGAGGACCCCGATGCCGCCGAGTTGAACAGCTTCGCCCCCCGCATGGTCGAGGCAATGCTCCATCTGCCCGAACTGCGCGACGTCGCCACTGACCAGCAGGTGGACGGGCTCAGCGCAAGACTCATCTACGACCGTGTCACTGCCTCGCGCCTCGGCATCACTCCCGCCGCGATCGACAACACCCTGTACGATGCCTTTGGACAGCGGCAAATCTCCACCATCTTCACTCAGCTCAACCAGTATCACGTGGTGCTCGAACTTCAGCCGTCATTCCAAAAAGACCCCTCCCAGCTCCGCAACCTCTATATCCACACCGCTGCCGCCACCGGCGCTCCTCCCCCGGGTATCGTGGCCGGCGGATCATCCACCGCCGGCCTGAATGCCACCCTCAGCGCCAACGTCTCGGCCGCCGTTGCGGCCGCCAACTCCGCCTCCGCCACGCCCGCGGCAACACCCGCCTCCTCTCAGGTCTTCCCCAATGGCGGCCAGGTCCCCTTGAGCGCTTTCAGCCGCGTCGAGTTCACAAAAGCTCCCATCACCATCAACCACCAGGGCCAGTTCCCAGTTGTCACCCTCTCCTTCAACCTCGCTCCCGGAGCCGCTCTCGGCGATGCCGTCAACGCCATCAACGGGCTGAAAGAGAAACTGCGGATGCCCGCCGGCGTCGATGCCCGCTTCCAGGGTTCCGCCGAGGCCTTCCGCAACTCTCTCGCCAATGAATGGCTGCTCATTCTTGCCGCCCTGGTCACCGTCTACATCGTCCTCGGCGTGCTCTATGAAAGCTACATTCATCCCCTCACCATCCTCTCCACCCTCCCCTCGGCCGGAGTCGGAGCTTTGCTTGCCCTGCGCCTCTGCCGCACGGATTTCAGTGTCATCGCGCTCATCGGCATCGTCCTCCTCATCGGCATCGTCAAGAAGAACGCCATCATGATGATCGACTTCGCCCTCGCCGCCGAACGCCACGACAGGATGGCGCCAGAGGCCGCCATCTTCCAGGCCTGCCTGCTGCGCTTCCGCCCCATCATGATGACCACCCTCGCCGCTCTCCTCGGCGGGCTCCCGCTCGCGCTCGGTTCCGGCACCGGAGCCGAACTCCGCCGCCCCCTCGGCATCACCATCGTCGGCGGATTGCTCGTTTCCCAGCTCCTGACCCTCTACACCACTCCGGTGGTTTACTTGTGGTTTGACCGTCTCTCCCGCGGCATCCGCAACCAGGCCGCTGAACCCGCCGGCGGAGCACCTGAATGAGCCTCTCCTCGGTCTTCATCGAGCGCCCGGTCGCCACCTCCCTGCTGCTGTGCGCCGTCGCCCTCTCCGGGGCAGCCGCCTTCGGCTTTCTGCCCGTTTCTCCCCTCCCACAGGTCGATCTGCCCACCATCTCCGTCGGAGCCTCGCTCCCCGGCGCAAGTCCGGAAACCATGGCCTCCGCCGTCGCCACTCCCCTCGAACGCCAGTTCAGCCGCATCGCCGGCGTTACCCAGATGACCTCCACCAGCCAGCTCGGCTCCACCGGCATCGTCCTCCAATTCGATCTCAGCCGCAATGTCGACGCCGCCGCTCGCGACGTCCAGGCAGCCATCAACGCCGCCCGCAGCTATCTCCCCGCCAACCTCCCGGGCAACCCCAACTACCGTAAAGTAAATCCCGCCGACGCGCCCATCTTCATCCTTTCCCTCACCTCCAACACCCTTCCCAAAAGCCGTATCTACGATGCCGCCTCCACCATCCTCGCCCAGAAGCTCTCCCAGGTCAGCGGCGTCGGACAAGTCATTGTCGGCGGAGGCGCTTCCCCCAGCGTCCGCATCGAACTCAACCCCACTGCCCTCAACAAGTACGGCGTCGGGCTCGAAGATGTCCGCGCCACCCTCAACGCAGCCAACGCCAACCTGCCCAAAGGCCACCTCTCCGGTCTCTGGAGCATGTGGTCTGTCGAATCCAATGACCAGATCTTCCAGGCCGCCTGCTACTCCCCGCTTCTCCTCGCCTGGCGCAACGGCGCTCCCATCCGCGTTTCCGATGTCGGCACGGCTGTGGATTCGGTCGAGGATTTGCGCGCCGCCGGATATTTCAACGGCCTCCCCTCGGTTGTCGTCATCATCTTCCGCCAACCCGGAGCCAACATCATCAACACCGTCGACCGCATCCGCGGCATCCTTCCCCAGATGAAAGCGGACATGCCGCGGGAAATCCGGATGACGGCCAGTCTCGACCAGACCACCACCATTCGCGCCTCGGTCCACGAAGTGGAAAAGACCCTCGTCATCTCCACCTGCCTCGTCATCCTCGTCGTCTTCCTCTTCCTGCGCAACGGCCGCGCCACGTTCATCCCCAGCGTCGCCGTCCCCCTCTCCCTCATCGGTACGTTTGGAGTGATGTACCTCTGCCATTTCAGCGTGGACAACCTCTCGCTCATGGCCCTCACCATCTCCACCGGATTCGTCGTCGACGACGCCATCGTTGTGCTCGAAAACATCACCCGCTATCTCGAGAAAGGAATGACGCCGCTCCAGGCCGCCCTCCAGGGAGCCCGCGAAATCGGCTTCACCGTCGTCAGCATGAGCCTGTCCCTGGTGGCAGTTTTCATCCCGCTCCTTCTCATGGGAGGCATCGTCGGCCGCCTTTTCCGCGAATTCGCCGTCACCCTCGCCGCCGCCGTCCTCGTCTCGATGGCCGTTTCCCTGAGCGGCACGCCCATGATGTGCGCCTACCTCCTCAAGCAGCACACAACGCATGGCCGGCTCTACCTCGCCTCCGAGCGCTTTTACCAGGCGGTCCTACACACCTACGGCCGCACACTCGCTTGGACCCTCCGCTGGCCCGCCGTGCCCCTCCTCCTCCTCGCCGCAGCCATCGCCCTCAACGTCCACCTCTTCTTCCAGGTCCCCAAAGGCTTCTTCCCCCAACAGGACACCGGCCGCATGGTTGGCATGCTGCAAGGGGACCAGGATACTTCCTTCCATGCCATGGACTCGCGCCTGCGTCAGGTCTCCGCTATCGTCCAGCACGATCCCGGCGTTGCCGGCCTCAACGCCTTCACCGGAGGCGGCAACACCGCCAACTCCGCCCGGATGTTCATCTCCCTCAAGCCCCTCGAAGAGAGAAACGCCACCGCCGACGAAATCATCGCCCGCCTCAGGCCTCAGTTGGCTCGTATCCCCGGAGCCGTTCTCTACCTCCAGGCCAGCCAGGATCTCCGCATCGGCGGCCGCGCCTCCAGTTCCCAGTATGAGTACACCCTGCGCGGCGACAACCTGCCCGACCTCGATGCCTTTGCCCCGAAACTGCTCGCTGCCATGAAAAAACTCCCCATGCTCGCCGATGTCAACCTCGACCAGCAGAATCACGGCCTCGAAGCCTACGTCCAATATGACCGGGCCACCGCCGCCCGCTTCGGCATCTCGCCTCAACTCATCGACAACACCCTCTATGACGCCTTCGGCCAGCGCCCCGTCTCCACCATGTACACCTCCATGAACCAATATCACGTGGTGATGGAGGTCGACCCCCGCTTCTGGCAGAGCCCGCAATCCCTCGATGAAATCTTCATCCGCTCGCCCCGCGGCCAGGAAGTGCCACTCAGCGCCATCGCCCGATATGCCCCCGCCACGGCGCCCCTCACCGTCAATCACCAAGGCCTGTTCCCCGCCGTCACCATGTCCTTCAACCTGACCCCCGGTGCCTCGCTCGGCGATGCCGTCGACGCCGTCTCCTCCGCCGCCTCCGAACTCGCCATACCCGCCACCCTTCACGGCAGCTTCGCAGGCACGGCCCTGGCCTTCCAGGATTCCCTCAAAAGCCAGCCGCTGCTCATCGCCGCCGCGTTATTAGCCGTCTACATCGTCCTCGGAATTCTTTATGAAAGTTATCTCCACCCCATCACCATCCTCTCCACCTTGCCCTCCGCCGGCGTCGGAGCGCTCCTCGCCCTCGAGTTGTTCCATACCGACCTCAGCATCATCGCCATCATCGGAATCATCCTCCTCATCGGCATCGTCAAGAAGAACGCCATTATGATGATCGACTTTGCCCTCGCCGCCGAGCGCGACGGCGGCAAAACCCCCTACGACGCCATCTACCAGGCCTGCCTCCTCCGCTTTCGCCCCATCCTCATGACCACTATGTCCGCCCTCCTCGGCGCTCTGCCCTTGGCCGTCGGCCATGGCGTCGGTTCCGAACTCCGCCGCCCCCTCGGACTCACCATCATCGGAGGCCTCATCGTCAGCCAGATGCTCACCCTCTACACCACCCCCGCGGTCTACCTCGTCCTCGACCGCATTCGAAGACGCATGCTCGGCCACACTCATGTCTCCGCGCCGCGCCGCCTCGGCTATACGGGAGGTCGGTCATGAAATGCCGCCTCCTCCTCGTGCTCGCCCTCATGCTTTCTTTCTCTGCCTGCATGGTCGGTCCCAGGTATCAGCGTCCTTCCGTCACCGTTCCAACCGCTTATGGCGAGGCGCTCCCCGCCGGCTGGAAGCCTTCCCGCCCTGACGACGCCATTCCCCGCGGCAAGTGGTGGGAAGTTTACCACGATCCGTCCCTCAACGCCCTCGAAGAGCAGGTCTCCATCTCGAATCAGAATGTCCTCGCCGCCGAAGCGCAATACCGCGAAGCTCTCGAAGCCGTCCGCGTTGCTCGCGCCGCCCTCTTTCCCACCGTCGGAACATCGCCCTCAGTCTCCGGCTCACAAACTCCCGCCGCCGTCAACCCCTTTTCCACCGGGGCTTCCGCGCTTTACTCCATTCCCGTATCCATCTCCTACCAGGCCGATGTCTGGGGCAGCATCCGCCGCACCGTCGCCGCCAATCGCGCCACCGCGCAAGCCACCGCCGCGCAACTCGAAAACGCCCGCCTTCTCTATCAATCCGATCTTGCCGCCGACTACTTCCAATATCGCGGCGCTCTCGCCGTCCGCCAGTTGCTCGCCGATACCGTCAAGTCTTACGATCAGTACCTGCAACTCACCCGGGACCGCTACGCGAGCGGCGTCGCCTCCATGGGAGACGTCGCGCAAGCGCAAACCCAACTCGAAACCACCCGCTCCGCTCTCACTGACCTCGGCGTCCAGATCGCCCAACTCCGCCACGCCATTGCCGTGCTCGCCGGAAAGCCTCCGGCGGGGTTCTCCATTCCTCCCCACCCGCTTCCCAATAACCCCCCCGAAATCCCCGTGGCCCTTCCCTCCACCCTGCTCGAACGGAGGCCCGATATTGCCGCCCTCGAGCGCCAGGTCGCGGCCGCCAACGAGGAAATCGGCATCGCCCAGGCTTCCCTCTATCCCACCATCTCCCTCAACGCCGGCGGCGGCTCGGAAAGCGCCGCGTTCCTCAAACTCCTCACCGCCTCGAGCTATTTTTGGTCCGCCGGCGGCCAATTGGCCCAGATTCTCTTCGATCGTGGCCGCCGCCGCGCCCAGATCTCCCTCACCAAGGCCGCCTACGATGCCATTGCCTCCAACTACAGGCAGACCGTCCTCACTGCCTTTCAACAGGTGGAGGACGAACTGGCTGCCCTCCGCGTCCTCTCCAGCGAAGCCGCCGTGCAGCGGCGCGCCGTCGCCGCCTCGCAACAATCCCTCCGGATCTCCACAGCCCAGTATCAGGGCGGCGTCCAGAGCTACCTCCAGGTCATCACGTCCCAAACCTTCGCCTTGCAAAACCAGGTCTCGGCCGTGGACATCCAAACGCGCCGCATGGTCGCCAGCGTCCTTCTCATCCAGGCATTGGGCGGAGGCTGGAACGTCTCCCAACTCCCCGTCACCTGATCAACCCCCCTCATAAAAACTCAACGCATTGTCCCCCTGCTTCACCACCCGCACCCTCCTCAACTTCCCATACTCCTCCGCGAGAACATGCTTCGTATGATGCTGCACCACCACCAACCCACCACCCCTCTCCCCCAATATCTGCATCACCGCCTCGTACTCTGCGTGCTCCCCATACGGCGGATCCAGAAACACAATATCCCCCTCGTGCCGCGGCAGCAACAACCGCGCCGAACCCCGCAGCACCTTCACCCTCCCCTGAATCCCCAAACTCGCGACGTTCTCTTCCAACACCTCCAGCGCCTGCCGGCTCTTCTCCATCAGAATCGCCCGCGCCGCCCCCCGGCTCACCGCCTCAATCCCTATCGCCCCCGTCCCCGCATACGCGTCCACGAACGTCACCCCCTCAATCCACGGCGCCAGGATGTTGAACAGCGTCTCCCGCAAGCGGTCCGGCGTCGGCCGCACGTCATACCCCGGCGCCGCCTTCAACCGCCGCGACCGGAACTCTCCACCAATCACTCGCATCGTAACTATTAACCTTACCCCACCCCACTCTAGGGCGAATCCCACGGCCGACTACTTGCCCGCAACGGCAACGCAAAGGTTGGCGTCTACGTTTCGTCGGAAGCCGTTTCGGGCCAACCTCCGAATAGCCGACCAACTGGACGGGACCGCCGAGGCTGTCCACTTCGGTGGTTTGCGCGTTTTTCGGCCAGGTGACGCGCGTTGCCACTTTCCGATAACCCACTTCAAGACCACTGAACAGTCCGGCCTCCATTGAACTGCAAGGTTCTGCTCGTACATACTCTTATCAGCCATGACGAAAGCGTACGTTCGGCTCTCGAGTTCTGCTGCACGTTGCCTGCCTGTAGCGCTGTTCGGTGTGTTGCTTGGAGTCGCAAGCCTTGCGCCGTCGGTATTCGCGCAGTCAACCCCCAACTCCGCCGTCGCAATTGATGACCCAATCAAGACCTGCCCAGTGGCGGAACAGGCGGATCGTCGGGAGCGCGAGATGACTACCCGGCGTAAGTCGCCTGCGCTGGAGACGGCATTGCGGTCGGCGTCTGCGTTTTGGAAGTTCGTCATCGATCCTTCGACATCCTACCTCGACCGCATGGCAGCCGCTTATCAAGGCGGCGGATTGATTCCGGCCAGCCAACTCGTTCGGTTGTGGAAGGCGTCCGCCGAATTTGAAGTCCTTCCAACCGGTGTGAACCCTTCCCCCTGCGCGTTCATTGCTAACGCATGGGCAGCGCGGAGTCTGGAGGCGTGGTTGATGCGGAAGAAGCGGTGCGTCTACCTCGCCTGCCAGACGAAGCCCGAAACCCGCAACGTGGTGGGCTACGAAGTTCGCCTCCCAGAGACGGCCATCGATTATCCGCTCGACGTTGAGAGCCGCAATGGCACGCCGTGGCTTTGGCAGATGGCGCGGGCGCTTGGGACGCTTCAAGCTAATGTGCAGAAGTACTATGCGCATCCTGATCGTTACGCTCAAATGGCGGAGGTTGCCCTGCGGTGGCGCCCCGAAGATTTTTACGAAAGGCAGGTTCGCGCACGAGCATTGGGACAGGGTCCTCGGAACGCGACCTGGGTCCGCGCGCTTATGAAGCTCGCCCTCGACGATGACGCCAGCACTTTTGCAGCCTCTTTGCCTTCGCCGGCGATGTTCCTGTATGCGTACGGGAATGACAGCCTCCACCTCCAAGAACTCATGCATGTTGCGCACATTGCAGTAATCCAGCAAGCAAGCAATTGGAGAACAGCGGCAGGATCTGCTGCTCAACTCGCCGAAATGAAGAAGAGGACGCCGGGGGGGACAAACTTATCGTGGTTTGGTTGGGGACCATTGCGGAGCGCGACTTCTATCATGGCTATTGCTCAATGGGCGATGAAGCCTAGCCCTGCCCTTTACCCGTAAGTTTTTACTGGACAAATTCATCGGAATCGCTCATACTGGCGCGTGAACATCCAGAATCAGATCAAGCACACCTTATCGGCACCAGAGACTATCGCCTATGTTA
>JADLBD010000076.1 GCA_020847975.1 Bryobacterales bacterium
GAGTTATGATAAGAACAGCGCGGGGGCTTCCTCGAGGATGCATATCGATCTTATGCATTGAGGTGAACCCATGAATCGCACCACCCGGCGCGCCACCCTTACCAGCCTCACCGGTGGAATGCTCATCGTCAAACCCAAAGTGGCGTTCTCCTACGCCGCCAATTCCGCCGTCTCCTTCGGCATCATCGGCGCCGGAGGCCGCGGCCGCTATGTCGGGAAGATCTTCTCGAGCGACCCCCGCGTGCGCCTCGACGCCATTTGCGACATCCGGCCCGAGCGACTCGACCTCGCCAAAACGGAACTCCCTGGAGCCGATAAGGCCCGCTCCTATAAGGATCTCCATGAAATGCTGGCCTTGCGGGATCTCGACGCGGTCCTCATCGCCACCCCCGTCTACCTGCACCCCGAACACTTCGAGGCCGCCGTCCAGGCCAGGAAGCACATCTATCAGGAAAAGCCCGCCGGAGCCAGCGTTGCCGGCGTCAAGCGCCTCCTTGCCGCCGCCGAACGCGCCGACAAATCCAAGTCCATCGCCTTCGGCTTCCAGCAGCGATTCAGTCCCGAATACCTCGCCGCCGAACACATCCTCCGCAGCGGCCAGCTCGGCGACCTCACCCTCATGATCAGTTACTGGATCTGGGGCGGCAATGCCTTCCAGGGCGAACCCATCCCCAAACCAACCGAAGAACTCGACCGCATCAGGACGTGGACTTCCTGGAAGGATACCTCCGGCGACTTCATCGTCGAACAGGATTGCCACGGCCTCGATGTCCTCAACTGGTTCGCCCAGGCCCACCCCGAAAAAGCCATCGGCAGCGGCAGTTCCTTCAAACGCAAACGCGGCGACAACTCCGATAACGCCTGCGTCATCTATGAATACCCCGGCGGCCTCAAAGGCTGGCTCATGGGCACCCAACTCCCCCCGCGCCCCTATTGGGACGTCAAGGAGCAGTTCATCGGCACCCTCGGTGTCCTCGAAACCGAGCGCAAATACTACCAGTGGTTCCAGGCCGCCGAAAACCACACCACCAAGGTCAGCTCCAGGCGCGAGATCACCATCGATGCCGTCGAGGCCTTCCTCAACAGCATCGTCGACGGAAAGCCCCTCAACATGGTTCGGACCTCCGCTGATAGCACCCTCACCTCCCTCCTCGGCCGCATGGCCATCGAGCAGAAACGCGAGGTCACCTGGGAGGAACTCCTCCGCTCCGCCTGATTCTTCCTGTTAACATTCGCCCCCCAAGGCGTATAATCCCACTTGTGACCGTCGAAGAGAATCTTCAACAACTCGGGATTATCCTCCCCGAACCTCCCAAGGGTGTTGGGAACTACGTGACCTGGGTCCGCACCGGCAATCTCATCGTTACCTCCGGGCAACTGCCCTGGAAGGACAACCTCATGCTCTGGCCCGGCCGCCTCGGCGGCGAGGTGAATATCGAGGAAGGCTACTGGGCCGCCCGCCAGGCCGCCCTCAACGCCATCGCCCAACTGAAAGCCGCCACGGGCGACCTCGAAAAGATCCTCCGCATCGTCCGCCTCGAGGGCTTCGTCCACTGCGCCTCCGGCTTCCGCGATCAAGCCAAGGTGCTCGATGGAGCCTCTGACCTCCTCGTCTCCGTCTTCGGCGACCGCGGCAAACACACCCGCCTCGCCCTCGGCATTTCCGACATGCCCCTCAACTCCTGCGTGCAACTTGGCCTCTGGGCGGAAGTCAGCGGCTAGCCCACCCTCCGCGCGCGCCCTTCCCAGAACGGCTCCCGCAACGCCCGCTTCAGGATCTTGCCGGTCCCGCTCTTCGGCAACTCGCCGGAGTAGAAAACCACCCTCCGCGGGATCTTGTAGTTCGCCAGCCGCTCCCGGCAGAACTCCATCAGATCCTTGTCCGTCAGCGCCGCATCGTCCTTCAGCACCACGCACGCGGTCACCAGTTCGCCCCATTGCGGGTCCGGAATCCCGATCACCGCCGCCTCGCGGACAGCCGGATGCGCATACAGCGCCGCCTCCACCTCCGTCGAGTACACGTTCTCCCCGCCCGTGACGATCATATCCTTCGAGCGGTCCACCAGGTAAAAAAAGCCCTCCTCGTCCTGCATCCCGATGTCGCCTGTGTGCAGCCACCCGTTGCGGATTGCCTGCGCCGTCGCCTCCGGCTGATTCCAGTACCCCTTCATCACGTTCGCCCCGCGCCCGGCGATCTCTCCCGCCTCCCCGAGATCCGCGGTCTCTCCGTCCGGCCGTACCACCTTCACCTCCACCCCGAACGGAGGGCGCCCGCAGGAGAGCATCCGCTCCGGCGCGTGATGCTCATCGAGCAGCAGCGTCAGAATCGGACTCGCTTCCGTCATCCCGTACCCTTGCATGAACTTCGTTCCAGGAAACTTCTCCCGCGCCCGTTTCAGCACCTCCGGCGCAATCGGCGAGCCTCCGTAAAGCATCAACTCGAGACTCGACAAATCATAGTTCCCCAACCTTGGATACAGCGTCAGGAAGTTGATCATCGTCGGAATCAACACCGTCACCGACGCCCGGTGCCGCGCCACCGTCGAGCAGAACGCCTCCGCATCAAACCGCGGAATCGTCGTCTGACACGCCCCGCTGGCCAATGCCAGCAGCATCCCCGGAAAATCCGCCAGGTGAAACATAGGAGCCGCATGCAGATAACAGCTTCCCGGCGTCATCTGAAACACCGGCAGGCAGGCCATCGTGTTCGCCAGCAGGTTCCGGTGCGTCAGCATCACCCCTTTGGCTCGCCCTGTCGTCCCGCTCGTATAGAACAGGCCGAACACCGCGTCCGGCTCATGGAATGGCGCCGGCAGTTCTCCATCGCTTCCTTCGAGAGGCTCCTGGTCCAGCACCACCTCCCACTCCGCTCTCTGCGACGGCTCCGGCAGGGCACTGTGGCGGATCATCGCCCTCGGCTCGCAATCCGCCGCCACGGCATCCACCTCCGCCCGCGCATAGCGCGTATTCAGCGGCACCGCGATGATCCCCGTCCGCGCACACGCCAGGATGATCTCGATGAACTCCGGGCAGTTCAAAAGCAGCATCCCTAACCGGTCGCCCGGCTTCAGCCCCTTACTGAGAAACTGCGCCGCCAGCCGGTCCACCCGCTCCCGCAATCCTGCATACGTCAAAGACCCGGCATCCGACGCAATCGCCGGGGAACTCGCGAAACACCGCGCCGCGCGCGCAAGCGTTACACCGTAGAGCATCTGGAGACGCTACCACGCTCCGCACCCACGCGCAATCCAGCGTCTTGTCCAATACAAGATGAGCCTGAAGCGGGAACGTGTTTCCAATACAAGATGAGCCTGAACAGGATCAAGCGGGCATGCTGGAGAGTTGACAATTGGCATGGTGGAACGGAAGGTCCTAAGC
>JADLBD010000077.1 GCA_020847975.1 Bryobacterales bacterium
CCGATAGCCACTCCCAGACCACGCAAGAACATTCTTCGATCGAGATGTTTGCCGGTAATCATTTCAGCCACCCTCTACAATGCGTACACAGCTTATCATGATTTTCCCGCCGCTTCGCCGCGCCTCAACTGGAACGGCGGACTCTTGACGATCTCCAGAACGAGCCGCGAGAAGCGGTAGTTATCCGCAGCCAGACGGCTGACGATCTGGCGCACAAAGGTGCGATCATTCTTTTCGAGCCCGCGGCCGAGCGCGTAGGTGAGCATCTTTTCGGCGAGGCAGCGGGCGAAATCATCCTTGTTGGTGAGCAGAATCTTCTTGAATTCGGCGGGCGTGGAGAAGGTCTTGCCGCCTGGGAGGGCTCCGCTCGCGTCGATGGGGAAGTTGCCGTCCTTGTCGCGCCAGGCGCCGATGGCGTCATAGTTTTCCAGGCCAAAGCCGAGGGCGTCCATTTTCAGGTGGCAGGCGGCGCACATTGGATTGGCGCGATGCTTTTCCATCTGCTGGCGGAGGGTTCCGGTGATGCCCACGCCTGAATCCTCGAGGTTCGGCACGTTGGGCGGCGGTGGCGGCGGGGGAGCGTTGAGGAAGTTTTCGAGCAAATACTTGCCGCGGATCACGGGCGAAGTGCGCGTGGGATAGCTGGAAACGGTGAGGACGCTGGCCATGGTGATGAGGCCGCCGCGCTGGGGGTTATGCAGTTCCACGCGGCGGAACTCGTTGCCGGTGACGCCGGGAATTCCGTAGTGCTTCGCGAGCCTCTCATTGAGGAAGGTGTAGTCCGAGTCGATGAAGTCGAGAATACTGCGATCCTGCTTTACCACGGATTCAAAGAAGAGCTGTGTCTCCTTTTTCATGGCAGCCCGCAGTTGGTTGTCGAAGGCGGGGAATTTCTCGGGGGCGGGCTTCACTTCATTGAGGTTGCGCAGCTCCAGCCACTGGCCTACGAAGTTGTCGACGAAGGCTGAAAACTTGCCGTCGGCCAGCATGCGGCGAACCTGCTGCTCGAGGATGGCGGGCTTGTGCAAGCCGCCTTTCGAAGCGGCCTGAAAGAGTTGCTCATCGGGCATGCTGCTCCAGAGGAAGTAGGAAAGGCGCGTGGCGAGTTCGAAGTCGTTGAGGGGGTGGGCAAGCGGGTCATTCGGGCTGGGATCGCGCTCGATGCGGAAGAGAAACTGCGGGGATATGAGAATCGCTTCGAGGGAGTAGCGCAGCGCGGCTTCCGGCACTTCTCCCTTGGCGCGCGCGAGTTTGGCGTACTGCAGGAATCTTTCGGTTTCCGACGGGGTGACGGGGCGGCGAAAAGCGCGACGGGCGAAATTCCCGACAATGCGCTGCAAGCAGGCGTCGTCGTATTTGCCCGGATACTCGCCGCAGATGAGGATGGTCTTGTAGCTGGGCGGGGGAGTGAACGGGGCTTGATTGTAGGGGCCGCGCACTTCCAGATACTCGACCAGCGGTCCTTTCCCGTCTGTGTACGGTTTGCCCGCGGCGTCTACAATGACGGCGCTCAGCTTATGGGCGCCCGCTTTGGGCCGGATGGTGAAATCGTGCAGGCGCGGCTTGTCTTCCGGCGTGAAGACCAGAGAGAATTGCGGGGTTTCCTCATCCACCTGAGTCTTCAGTTGCAGGGCTTCCTCTTCCTTGGAGCGGCGGCCGGCGATCGCAACACGGATTTCGTAGTCGCCCTCCGCGGGGAAGGAATGAGACAGCGCGATGGAGCCGGCGGGGCCATCGTGCTTGACGCGATCGGAGCGGTAGCGGTCAGAGGTTAGCTGATATTGCTTGGGCAGCGCCAGCGCCGCTTTCGCAATGCGATCCGCGGCCACTATGTACTGTTCCATCAGGGCGGGCGAAACGGAGAGCACGTCGCCGATGTTGTCGAAGCCGTACCCGGAATCGTCCACGGGGAACCGGTCGGCCGGATGAAGGTCGAGCCCCACGAGGTCGCGGATGGTGTTGTTGTATTCGGCGCGGTTCAGGCGGCGGGCCGTTACGCGGCCGGGGTCGTGACGGCCGGCTTTGTCGTAGCGGTCGTATTCGGCCTTCAGCCAGCCGGTCAAGGCGGCGGTCTCCGCGGGGGAGGGACGCGGCATGCCTTTGGGCGGCATCTCGCCGTTGCGCAGCTTCAGGACCACCTTGTCCCACACTTCCTGGTCGGCAAGCACAAGGTCCGGGTTCTGGAATTTTTCGAGATTGAGGCCGCCGGCCTTTGCCTTTGCGCTGTGGCACATGGTGCAGTGTTGCTTGAGGAAAGGCTGGACGTTCTTGCGGAAGCCGGCATCGTCCGCCGCGGGAAGGGCTGTTCTGAAGAGAAAAACAGCGGCGGCGACATGTGTGAGTTTCATCTTAGCCCGATGCTTTCAGAATATCAGAGCATTCCCTTGCGCAGGCAGTCCGGGGGCGAGTAGAGTTGTACCCAATGCGCGCACGCGTTTTTTATGGCTGGTGGATTATGATTCTGGCGATTTCGATACGGCTTCAGAACCGTAAGTTCACGATGATATCGGAGTGCGCCGGGGCGTGGATGCCGATGTGCACGGTGCGGTCCGCGGCATCGTAGCGCCAATTTCCGGGGCGGACCGGACCGGCTGTCTGTGTTTCCGCAAAGGGGCCGCTTTCCACCTGCTCGACGGATTTCGGTTTGTCCATGTGATGCAGGACCCACTCGTAATTGCGATTGATTTTTGATTCCATCTCGACGCGGTAGATGCCGGCGGCGGGGCCGGCGTGGGCCTGGGAGTAATCGACGGCTCGCGGTTCGTAGAGAAAGAATTCTCCTCCGCTCTTCGGATAGTAGTGCAACTGCAACGGATCAGATTCGGAGACGCCGCCGAGCGGGAGAATGGATCCGTTCTTGACGAAAAGGATGACGCCGCCGGGGGGCGCGTCCACGGTGACGAAGCGACGGCCCATCTCCTCTTTTCCGGTGTTCCAATTGGTCCAGATGCCGAGAGGCAGGTAGACGCGCTTCCGCGGGGATCCGTCGCAGACGGGGACAACGAGCAGTTCGTCGCCAAGGAGAAAGGAATCGACTTGATCCCGTGCCTCGAGATCCCGAGGGTACTGGTGAAACATGGGATGAATGATGGGATATCCGCGCACGCGCGCTTCGTCGGCATAGGCGAGCAGGAAGTAATTGAGGCGCTTGCGGAAGGCTTTGACCTCCGCCACCACGGCCGCCTTCTCGCCTTCGAAGGCAAGCGGTTGGGAGTCCTGGAATATGGGGGCGAGGACTCCGAGATGGGCGGCACGGCGGAAGACATCGATTTCCGCACCCTTGTAGCGCGCGAGGTCGAACGCGGGCAGCAGGATTCCGGAGAGGCTCGCGTGAACCAGAGCGCGCGCGTCGCTGCAAAGCAGATCCTGTCCGGCAAGGCCGAAAGCAGGCAATCGGGACGCTCCCCGGGGCAGGCGTGGGCCGAGAATCATTTCGAGGTCGCGCGGCGCGGGATCAGGGATTGCGCCTTCCACTTTGAGGCGCTCTTCCCATATCTCCTTGAGTGAAGGCCCGAAGGCAAAGTAGTATTCCAGCCGTTCCAGGCCGCTGCCCACAATCCGCACGGCGCCGGCTTTCGATTTTGCCATATCGAATTCGAATGGCGCGGGAGTTCCCATCCACAGGGCGTAGCCCCGGTCGCTGACGAAGAAGGGCGTTTCGGTCTTCAAGGCCAGGCCGCGGGCGTCGGCAACGGGTTGCGGCCTCGCTCCCAGGCCGAAGAACTTTTCGCCGGGCCGAGCCGTCACTTCGAGGAGCGACTTGCCCTGTTGCACCTTTGCCGCCGTTTCGGAATAGAGGCCGATGCTCGAGGGTAGCCGTACCGCCACGAGGCCGTCGCGGCGGGTGACGTGGAGGATCAGGTCATCGGTGTCGAACTGCACGCCGGCAGGGGTTGCCGATGCATCCACTCGAAGCATGCTATCGGCTATCGGCTGCCGGGCAGGACCGGCAAGTCCGCGCCGGACGCGGAAGGTGGATGGAGTGATGAACTCCACCTCCATCGTTGCCCCTTGATCCAACTTCAAGTGAAAGGTGTTCTGCTTCCGTTCCCAGAAGTCGGAGTGCCGCGCCTGGAGGCTCAACGCCGTCGTCAATGCCAGCCAAAGAGGGGGAATCACAGCTCTAATAACGCTTCCTGGATTTCGCCGGTTACCATGGCCTCTTTCTCACCGACATAGACGTTCACTTCGGAGCGGATGCCGAAGTGTTCCAGGTAGACTCCAGGCTCGATGGAGAAGCAGGTGTGGGGAATCACCTGCCGCGTGTCGTGGCTTTCGAGGTTGTCCATGTTGGCTCCGGTGCCATGGACTTCGGCTCCGATGGAATGTCCGGTGCGGTGGATGAAGGAATCGCCGTAGCCCTGGTTCGTGATGAAGCCGCGGGCGGTGTCGTCCACTTCATAGCCGCGCAGCGTCCGGCCCGCGGCGATGCCGTCTTTGATGAATCTGACCGCTGCGTCGCGGGCGCCTTTCACCACGGCGAAGACTTTCTGAACCTGGGCAGGGATATCGCGGCCGCAATAACCGGTCCAGGTGATGTCGTAGTAGACGGAATCCGGTTGGGTGAGCTTGGCCCAGAGATCAATCAGCACGACGTCTCCGGAGCGGATGGTGGTGGTGCGGGTGGGCTCGGGCTCATAGTGAGGGTTGGAGGCATTGGCATTCACCGCCACAATCGGGCCGTGATCGGTGAACAGTCCGTTGGAGGCGAAGAAGTCACGGAGGAAGCAGGCGACCTGGTATTCGTCGATGGACGTGCCGTTGCGGACGGCTTCGGAGATATTCCGGAAGGCGGCCCGGCGGGCGGCGTCGACCCGCCTGCCGGCTTCGACGTGCATATCGAACTGGGCTTCGCTCCAGCGAGCCTCGAAATACTGCACGAGGTCGGCGGAACTCACCACTTCGACATCGAAGCCGCGCACGAGGTCGATCATTCCGCCGTCAACGAGGGAGACATAGGGGATGGCGCATTGAGGGGACCATTGCATGGCCACTTCCCGCGCCGCGCCGAGCATCTGGCGCAGACCGTCGCACATGGTTTGCCAGCTTGAATAGACCAGGCGCCGGCCGGGGAGATCATCGAGCATGTTCGGCTCGACGCGATGCACCAAGGCAACCGGTTCGCCAACGGCGGGGATGAAGTAGTACCAGCGCCGGGTGGGAGTGCGATGGGGCTCGAAGCGCAGAATGCGGTAGGCGAGCGGGTCGCGCTTGTGGTGGTCATAGAACAGCCAGCCTGGAATGCCTCGCGCGCGCAAGGCGTCCTGAATTTCCGCAAGGGGAACCATCTACTTCACTCCTCCCATGAGTTTCGTAATCGGCCTGGCAAAGACGGCGAGCAAGAGTCCGGCGATGATGGCGAACCCGCCGACGGCTCCGAACAGGGACGTGAGCGGGAGCGAGGTGTAGAGGCCGGCCATGCGCCCGCCGAGGTAGTTGCCGATGGAAATGGAAAGAAACCACACGCCCATCATGAGGCCCGCTACGCGGGCAGGCGCGAGTTTCGTGATGGCGCTCAGGCCCACCGGGCTGAGGCAGAGTTCGCCGAAGGTGTGGAGCAGGTAGGTGGCGGTAAGCCAGAGCGGGCTCACCTTGGCTCCGGTGGCGGCGAGGCCGGCGGGCACGATAAGGACCAGGAAGCCGAGGCCGACGAAGACCAGGCCCCAGGAGAACTTGGTGGGGCTCGAGGGTTCGCGGGAACCCATTTTGATCCAGATCCAGGCGAACACCGGGGCGAGGGTCCAGATGAACAGGCCGTTGAGGGACTGCATCCAGGCGGCGGGGTACTCCCAGCCGAAGATGCGGTTGTCCGTGCTGTTGGCGGCGAAGATGTTCAAGGTGGAGCCGGCCTGCTCGAAGACAGACCAGAAGAGACAGGATGCGGCGAACAGCACGCTGATGACGATGAGCCGCTTGCGCTCGGTGGCATCCCAGTCGCCGGCGGTGAAGAGCCAGCCGAAGAATGCGACGGTAAGGAGGAGCAGGCCCGTTCCGCCGGCCTCATTCAAGCCTTTGGCGGTGATGTGGAGAATTCCGGCGGCATCGGCGGCCAAGGCGGCGATGAACAGGGCGGCGATGGCTCCGAGGCTTTTCCAGAGCAGCGCCTTTTGCCGCGCATAGTCTTCGGCGGAAGTTTTCACGGGATGCAACCCGGCCTCGCCGAGGAAGCGGTAGCCGTACAGATACTGGGCAACGCCGACTACCATGCCGACTCCGGCGAGGGCCATTCCGGAGCGCCAGCCGTAGCTGCGCGCGACCAGGCCGCAGAAGATGGGCGCGAAGAAAGCGCCCATATTGATGCCCATGTAGAAGACGGAGAAGCCGGCATCGCGGCGCGGATCGCCCTGGCGGTAAAGCTGGCCGACGATGGTGCTGATGTTGGGCTTGAGCAGGCCGGTGCCGGCAATGACGGTTACGAGGCCCGTGTAGAAGACGGCTTCGCCGGGGACGGCGAGCATCAGATATCCGGCGGCGATGATGATGCCGCCGATGAGGACGGAGCGGCGCTGGCCGAGAATGCGGTCGGCAATCCAGCCGCCGGGGAGGCTCACCATGTAAACCATCGCCGTGTAGAGGCCGTAGATGGCGCTCGCCTTCACCACGTCGAAGCCGAGGCCGCCGCCGGTGGTTGCCGCGGTCATAAAGAGGATGAGCAGGGAGCGCATGCCGTAGTAGCCCCAGCGCTCCCAGAACTCGGTAAAGAAGAGCGTCGAGAGTCCCCGCGGATGACCGAAGAATCTACGGTCTTCGCTGGGCGATACCGCGGATACGCCTGCCCTCATTTGCGTTCCTTCCGCCATTCGATCTTTGCCTGCAAGTCCACCACTCCGGCGATCTCTTTCGGATCCACGACCGTGAACGATACCACATCATCGAGCCAGTCCTGGCTGTGGCCGTCGGCATGCTGCGTGGCTACGGTGAGAGTGTACTCATGCCTTGCCAGCCAGCACTCGAAGCTGAAGTCCAATTCTAACAACTCGCCTGGAGCGAACTCGCCGAGCGAGACCTGCTCCACGCGGGTGTTGGTGCCGTAGACGTCGATACCGAGGCGGTTGCGGATGAGCAGGCCGACCACCGGTTCGCGTGAAGGGGAATGGAACGAGGCTTGAAGGCGGATGGTGATGCGCTCGCCGCGCATCACGGCAGTAGTACGAGCGCCGGATGCATTGAGGATACAGATGTCCGTGATACGGCTGACGCCGTCGCCGTGGCGGAAACTGCCGCCGAGGGCCGGCGGTTCTCCGTTTGCGGGCAATTGGGCGCGCTGGCGCTCATGGACGAGGCCGACGTAGCGGTTGACGACATCGCGCGGCGATCCGATGGCATCCATGCGGCCATTGAGAAGGAAGACGGCGCGGTTGGAAAGCCGCTTCACGAGGCCGAGGTCGTGGGAGACGAAGAGCGTGGTGACCTTGCGGGCTTTCAGTTCTTCGAACTTCTGAATGCAGCGGCTCGAGAAGATGGCATCGCCCACGCTGAGGGCTTCATCGACGATGAGGACATCCGGTTCGACGTGGATGGCGGTGGAGAAGGCAAGGCGCACGTACATGCCGCTCGAGTATTCTTTCACAGGGCGGTCAATGAACTCGCCGATTTCGGCGAAGGCTTCGATCTTGGGAAAGGCTCGCTCCATCTCCTTGCGCGAGAGACCCATGATTTCGCCGCTGAGGAAGATGTTTTCGCGGCCGGTGAATTCGGGGTTGAAGCCAGCGCCGAGTTCGAGCAGCGCCGCCACGCGGCCTTCGGCGCGGACCCGGCCGCTGGTGGGTTGGAGGATGCCGCTGACGATCTGGAGGAGGGTGCTTTTGCCGGAGCCGTTCGGCCCGACGACGCTGACGATTTCGCCGCGCTCGACGCCGAAGCTGATGTCCTTGAGGGCCCAGAAATCGGTGTGGCGCTTGCCGGAGGCGGGAAGCGCTTCGATCAGCCGGTCGAGGGGGCGGCGATAGAGGCGGTAGATTTTCGAGACGTGCTGAATGAGAACCACAGGGGCGAAGGTTTGACTATAGCGTGCGGAGTTGAGGCGCTACAATCGAGGCATGGAAAAGCAGACTCTGGTTGCGGTGGAAGAGTATCTCCGGACCAGCTACGATCCCGATGTGGATTACGTAGACGGCGTCCTGGAAGAGAGGAACATGGGCGAAACAGAGCACAGCGTCTTGCAACGCGAACTGATCCATTGGTTTCTAACGAAGTATCGCTCCAGAGGTCTATTGCCCAATCCGGAATTGCGCACTCAGGTATCGGAGAAACATTTCCGGGCGCCGGACATATTGATTGTCGAGGGCAAGATGCCTAGAACAGGTATTGTTACTACTCCGCCGATTGCCGTGATCGAGATCCTATCGCCCGAGGACCGTCTGGTTAGAATTCGAGCGAAGATGGACGACTATCTCCGCTTCGGGGTGCGGCATTGCTGGCTGGTTGATCCGCTTGATCGCCGGGCGTGGGAATACACGATCGATGGCGCTCATGAAATAAAAGACAGGATTCTCCGGTCCGAGGCTCCGGAATTCTCGATTGATTTGCCGGAGATCTTCGCCACGATCGATGAGATGACCGAAGGATAGGGGGCGCTACAATCAAGGGCATGGCGAGGCAGACCCTGGTTCCGATCGAAGAATACCTCCGGACCAGCTACGATCCCGATGTGGACTACGTGGATGGCGCCCTGGAGGTGAGGAATTTGGGCGAGTTCGAGCACGCTTTGTTGCAGGCGAAGATTACGGCCTGGTTGGATGCGCAGTGTTTATCCAAGCGTCTCTTCGCGGTCACGGAGGCACGGGTTCAGGTTGCGCCGTCGCGCTTTCGAGTCCCCGATATTTGCCTGACGAGAGGCTGGCCCAAGGGTGGCGTCATCACGGAACCGCCGCTGTTGTGCATCGAGATTCTTTCGCCCGAGGACCGGTTGGGGCGGGTGGAGGCGAGGATCCGGGATTTTCTAGATTTCCTTGTGCCGGCAGTGTGGGTGATTGATGCCGTGCAGCGGCGGGCGTGGAGCTATACAAAAGCAGGGGTTGAGGAAGCCGCCGGCCTGACGCTTACCGCGGGAGAAGTCAGTCTCCCTCTACAGACCATCTTTGCGTCCATCGACAGCATGCGCTGAAGCTACAATCGAGGCATGGCGAAGCAAACCCTGGTTCCGATCGAAGAATACCTCCGGACCAGCTACGATCCCGATGTGGATTACGTGGATGGCGCGCTGGAGGAGAGGAATTTGGGCGAGACGGAGCACGGTGGACTTCAGATGATGCTGATCGTGTGGTTCCACACGAGGATGGCTCAAAGGAATGTGATCGCTTTTCCGGAGACGCGGGTTCAGGTTGCGCCGTCACGCTTTCGGGTCCCCGATATTTGCGTGATGCGAGGCTGGCCCAAGAGTGGCGTCATCACGGAACCGCCGCTGTTGTGCATCGAGATTCTTTCGCCCGAGGACCGGTTGGGGCGGGTGGAGGCGAGGATTCGGGATTTTCTTGCATTCGGTGTGCCTGCGGTCTGGGTGATTGATCCGATGCAGCGGCGGGCGTGGGCGTACACGGAAGCCGGGGTTGAGGAAGCGGCAGGGTTGGTGTTGAAGTCTGAGGAGATCGTGCTCGACCTCAGAGAGATCTTTTCGGAAATCGACAAACTGCGCAGTTAGGCGCGGCCGAGGCGGTGGAGGACGCGGGTGGCGGCGCGGACGCCGTGATACTGGGCCTCCTCGACGATGGACATGCCGCTGAGGTCGGAGTTGGCGAGCACGATATCGCCGCCCCAGTCGGCGAGACGGCGGCGCTTGCCGTTCCACATCCAACCGGTGACGGGACGGGCCATGGCGTGGCCGAGGCGCAGCACATCGATGCGCGCGACGCACTGGCGGATATCGGGGTGGGCTTTTTCGAGATCGTGGAAGATGGTCTCCTTCCAGTAGCTCCAATCCTTGTCGAGAAGCAATCGGCGGTTGGCGGCCGGGGTTCCTTCGGCGAGGGACCAATAGTAGGTCCAGACGCTCTTGTCGATGAAGGAGCGCAGGCTCTGGTGGGTGGCGACGACGTAGCCGAGGGCGGGGGAGTCATAGATGACGTTGTCCCAGGCGAGTTCGGTGTTGCGCTCGCGCGGCAGACGGTCGAGGGTGAGGTTGGCAGTCATCCAGGGGGAATAGACCATGCCGGAGGTGTCGGGCGCCGCGTCGAACACATAAGGGAGGAGGAAGGTGGGAGCGGCCCAGATGACGGCTTCCGCCTGGTATTCGGCCTGTTCGGTGAGCACGCGGATGTGGCGGCCCGTGCGCTCCACGTGATTCACCATGGATGCGGCGCGGACGAACTTTCCCAGCTTTTCGAGCAGGCGTTTGGCGAGCCAGCCGTTACCTTCGGGCCAGGTGAAGGGTCCCTTTTCGTCGTGCTGGCGCGAGGCGAAGTAGTGGACGCCGGCCCAGGCGGAAGTGTCGCGGGCGAGGGCCCCGTAGTCATCGCGGCAGGCGTAGTTGACGTACCAGTCGAGGTAAGGTGAATCGAACTTCTGATCGCGGAGCCACTGCTCGAAGGGGATATTATCGAGCGGAGAGGGTTTGCCTCCGAGTTCCAACGGGATGGAGAACTGGCCGGTGGCGGCAAAGGCGGCCATTTGCTCTTCGAAGCGGCGGAATTGTTGACGGTGTTCGCGCGTGACGCCGATATCGGGCTCGATGCCTTCCTGCCAGCGTCCGTAGAGGAAGAGACGCTCCTGCGGGGAGTGGCAGAGGTGCCGTTCGTTGAAACGGCCATCCTCGATGAGTCCGAACTCCTCGCACAATTCACGGACGAGAGCGGAGTTGCGGTTGGGAACGGGCAGGTAGTGCGCGGCCCAGGGGTAGGCAGAGATTTCGTTTTCGCCCCAGCGCGAGTTGCCGCCGGCCTGGCGTTCCAATTCAAGGATAACGAAGTCCGAAAATCCTTTTTTCTGAAGCCGCCACGCGGCGCTGAGGCCGGCCATGCCGCCGCCCACGATGACTACGGGTATACGGACCTGCTGTTTGGGGGCGGGGAATTTCGCGCGGTCGCGCAGTTTGTGGCCGAGGAGGTGGGAGTCATCGACGATGCGGCCTTCCACGCGACGGCTGGTTTTCGGCGAAAGGCCTACCAGAGCCGCCGAGAGGAACCGGCGGCGGTTATTTCGCAACGGCCTGCCACTCTCGCTCATAGTACCGGACCAGCACTTGATCGTTGAGGCGGTTGGGCTCGGCGGCGACGGGGCCCATGTCGACGGGGAATTGGAACAGGGATGGCAGCATGGCCACGGTGAGGAAATGGAGGCCTTGCGGCAATTGCGTGGGCGGCTGGTAATCGCGCGTGCCCGCGAGCATGAAGCCCCACTCGCCAAAGGAAGGCACGTAGGCGTGGTAAGGGTAGACCTTCAAGCCGGCCTGTTTCATGGTTTCCGCGATGGACCAGAAACTCTGGCGGGCGAACAGGGGCGAAGTGCTTTGGGCTACGGCAAGGCCGCCTTGGCTGAGGTGTTTCGCCATGAGGCGGTAGAAGGCGGTGGTGTAGAGCTTGCCGAGGGAGTAGCTGGTGGGGTCAGGGAAGTCGATGACGATGAAATCGTAGACGCCGGTGTTCGAATCGAGCCACGGGAAGGCGTCGGCATTGATGACCTTCACCTTGGGTGCGGTGAGGGAGCCCTGGTTCAGCCCTTTGAGGATGGGATGGGTGGAGAACAGGCGGGTCATTTCGGGGTCGAGGTCAACGAGGGTGATGCTTTCGACGGCGGGATACTTCAACAGTTCGCGGACGGCCAGCCCGTCGCCGCCTCCGAGCACGAGCAGGCGGCGCGCTCCGGGTACGGCGGAGAGACCCGGATGGACGAGAGCCTCGTGATAGCGGCGCTCGTCGCGGGAGCTGAACTGGAGGTGCGAGTTGAGGAAGAGCCGCAGGTCGTCCTTCCACTTGGTGAGAACAATTCGCTGGTACTTCGTGGTGCGGGCGAAGATCACTTCGTCGGCATAGAGGGCGCTGTCGGCGATGTCGAGGATGTGGGTGGAGTAGGCCATTCCGACGCCTTGGGCCGCCATGACGAGCAGGCAGAGCACGCGCAGACGGAGGACGCCTCCGATGCGGTCCTGGAAGAGGAACGTGGTCCAGAGCGCGACGGCGGCGTTGAGGATGCCGAAGAAGATGGCTCCGCGCACGAGGCCTAATTGGGGCACGAGCCAGAGCGGGAAGACGAGGGAAGCCCCAAGCGAGCCGAGGTAGTCGAAGGTAAGGACCTGGGCGACGAGGTCGCGGAATTCGAAGCGGTCTTTCAGGATTCGCATCATGATGGGAATCTCGAGGCCCACCAGCACTCCGATGAGCATGACCAGCACGTAGAGCAGCAGGCGGAATCCCTGCGTATAGGCGAAGGCGACGAACAGGATGGTGGAGGAGAACCCGCCCACCAGGCCCACCATGAGTTCGATGGTGATGAAGCGGGTCACCAGCCCGCGGCCGATATACTTCGACAGGAAACTGCCGATGCCCATCGCGAAGAGATAGCTGCCGATGACGGTGGAGAACTGGAGCACGCTATCGCCGAGGAGATAGCTCGCCAGCGTACCGGCCAGCAATTCATAGATCAGGCCACAGGCGGCGATGAGGAAGGTCGAGATGAGAAGAAGGAACGCCAATGTCGCCTAGTGGACCGCAGCGGCAATGATGATGCACATGCCGATGGACATAGCGCCGACGAGGATCGCCAGCGCGACATTCTTTTCCTCGACAATCTCCTTCCAGAGCGCATAGGGCGTCAGTTTGTCGACCACCGCGAATGCGACGATGAAGATCACGATGCCCAGGACCGCGAAGATCAGGGCGTTTAGCAGGAACCCGGGATGGAAGTCCGCCATAGTTTTATTTCCCTCCGTAGTAGCGGCCAATGCCGCCGCCGTAATGCGAGCGCCAAGCGCCGGGGTTATCCCGGATGGACTTGGGCACGTTCCGCACCTCGTTCACCCGGTCGAGACTCCACCCGCGCCATTGCGAATATCCCACAAAGCTCGCGATGAGCAAGCCGTAAATGGAAAACAAAGATCGTATCATTGCCGTGTGTCCTCACCCGCCAGAGTAGTCGCTCTCGGCCCAACGCTTCTGTTCGAAACTGCCGCCGCGCACCGTTTTCCAGATGGGCGGAATCAAGAGGAGAACAAGACCGATGAAGAAGAAGGACCAGGTGGTGACGTCGCGGACGACCTGGATCTGGTAGCGCATCGAGTTGACGGTGGAGCGCGCGGCGGCGGTGTCCATCTCCGGTTCGATGCGCAGGTAATACCTGCCGGCCGGGATGGAGGGCAGTACGACGGATGCCTTCGAGCCGCCCTCGGTCCAGGTACCGTCGCTGTCGCGGCCGTGATAGTAGCTCACCTGGCGGCTGAAATCGTAAGCGTCGGCGGTGCCGGCGTTGATCAGGGCGAGATTGAAATAGGCCCAGTTGTTGTCGAGGTCAGTGCTCACCTTCACCTCCACGTCGGAGATTCGCCCGGGGAGTTCGAAGACGTCCGTCACGAAGGAATTTTCATGTGTTCCCAGGACTTGCTGGGTGAATGAATACCGCTGGGAGAACACTGTTTTACCGGCGTGGAACAGCATGGCGGTGAACTGAATGAAGATGAGGACGGCCAGCCAGACGAGGAAGCGTTTCCAGGCGGCGCCTATCTGCCCTCCGGCGGGAGATGGCTGATTAGCGAAGACGCCGGCGGCGTTTGGAGGCTTCCCCTTGAGGCCGAAGCTCTGCCAGATGACGGCGCCGGGTATATATTCGCCGAGCGACCAGACGGTTTCATCGCCTGTCTGCTCGCGGGAGAGCATGCGCGGAGGGGCGATGAAATCGTCGCACTTGGCGGATTCGCCGACGTGGACGCGCCAGGGAAATTCGCCCATCACGTAGATGGTGGATGCCTGGTAGCCCTGGAAGTGGCGGTAAGTAGCGCCCATGAACTTCGCGGCCGGGCGCGTTCCGCGCTTGGCGGATTGGGGCAGCGCCTGAAGGATGGCGACGTCGTTCCAGTGGCCGTTGTATTCGGTGAGGTAGCGGAAGCCCTTGTAGGGGTTGAACAGGACATACTCGCTCCAGTGGTAAGCCACGCCATCGGCCATCATCTGGCGCACCTGCATTCCGATGACCTCGTAGAGAGTACCGTTAAGCTTGCCGCGCGTGCCGAGCGGGATGAGGGGGCGGAAGCGCTCCTTGGCGCGGAACTGCTCAATCACCTGCAAGCTGGGGGTGGTGGCGTCGAGGACACTGAGGCATTGGATGCAGACGACGGTGAGCGTCCGGCCAAGCCCGCGCACTTCGACCGTGCCGCCGCAATTGGGGCAGGCGAGCGATCGGACTTTGGGCATCGGCCGTGGTTGGGTGCTCATCTACCAGCCTTCAAATTCGCGGATGTTCCGCAGCCCCAGCGAATCGAAGCTGACGAACTCGCCGATGAACAGCAGCGGCGGGGATTCGCTGTAATCAATGGTTCCGAATTGCGCGGAGTTGTTGCGCAGGTCGGCGAAGACCATCTCGGACTTGTCCCAGTATTCGAAGGGCAGTTCGCCTTCGACGCCGAGGTAGCGGGCGCGGTTGACGGAGGTGATCTCGAAGGCAGCCGAGTTCCATTCGATGCGCGCGCCGCGGTAGGCGTTTCCCGGGTCGGGCAGGGGTTTCGTGGGCTTGACGAGCGCGGAGACGGCGTACTCGGCCATGGCGTCGGAGAGCCAGAGGCTCTCGCCCTGTTGGGTGACGCAATGCCATTCGTTCCAGTAGCCGAGTTCGTACTGATAGATGATCCGGCCGACGACGCGGAAAGACTTGTTCTTGTAGATGCCTTCGGTGAGGAGTTGGATGGGCGAGATCTCAGGGGGCAGGTCGGCTACTTCGCCGACTTTTTTCAGGTCCACATCCTGGCGCACGAGAATGGAGTGGCAGTAGGGACAGGTGGTCTGGACGGCGCTCGAGAACTGGAACTCCACCGGAGCGCCGCAGTTCGGACAATTTCCCGCCGGCCGGCTCATGTTTTCCTCATGCGGCGGGCGGCAGTGTGCCGTAGGGCCGCTCAATTCTTCTCACGCGCACGCTTTCGGCTCCGAACTCGCGGGAGAGAATGAACACATAGTTGAACTCGGGCCGCGGCCTGCAACTGAACAGGTTGAGACACAGCGACCCGTGCTCGGGGAAGGTGTGACAGGCGAGGTGGGATTCGGAGAGCATGGCAAATCCGGTGTATCCGCCCGGTTGCGGGAACTCGTGCCACTGAGCGGGAGCCACGGGATGCAGATCGAGCACGTCGATCAAGCGCTGGAAGAGTCTTTCCAGACGGTCCCGGTCCTTCAGCGCGTCCGGCAGGCAACCGTACGCGTCCACGATCCACTCGCGGCCTGTCATTGACTTGTATAGCGTACCACCAGCGGGGCTATCCTTGGGCGCCGCCACAGTTGGGGCAGAATTTCGCTCGCGAGGGCATGGACGTGCCGCATTCGATGCAGAATTTCGTATCTTTGCCGGGGGCGGCGGCTCCACCTCCCGCCGCCGGGGCCGCGGGAGGAACAGGAGCGGGGCCCACGGAGGGGGGCTGTGGCTCGCCGGCCGCGCCGGGCATTCGAATGGCTCCCATCATGGTCTGGGCCATGGCCAGGCCGGCTCCGAGTCCCGCGCCGATGCCGGCCGCTCCGCCGCCTTCGTTGGCGGCGGCGATGGGCATCGATTGAGCCACCTGGAACTGCGTGTAGCGGCCCATGTCGCCGATCATGTTCATGCCGATGCGCTCGTCGAGGCGTTTCTGCAACTCTTCGGGCAGGGAGAGGTTCTCGACGACGAAGCTGTCCAGGTCCATGCCGAGGCGTGTGAACTCGGGCTTGAGGTGTTCGGCGATTTTCTGCGCCAGTTCCACCTGGTTGGCCGCCATATCGAGGAAGGGGATCTGGCTTTCGGCGAAGGTATCGGTCATGCGGCCGATGATGGTGTTGCGGAGCTGGCCTTCGATGTCGGCCACCTGGTAGAGTTCGCGGGTGCCGCTGACGTTGGTTTGAAAGGCGCGCGGGTCGGTGACGCGCCAGGCGTAGATGCCGTAGGCGCGGAGGCGGACGGCACCGAAGTCCTTATCGCGCACGGTGACCGGCGTGGCGGTGCCCCACTTCTGATTGACTTGAAGGCGCGTGGAGAAGAAATAGACGTCGCTCTTGAACGGGGACTGGAACATCTTGTCCCAATTCATGAGGTTGGTGAGCAGGGGAAGGGTCTGCGTGCTGAGGGTATACAAGCCCGGCCCGAATACATCCGCCATCCTTCCTTCATTCACGAAAGCGGCCATTTGCGATTCGCGCACGGTGAGTTTGGCGCCGTTCTGGATTTCCATGTCCTGCATGGGGTAGCGCCAGGCGA
>JADLBD010000078.1 GCA_020847975.1 Bryobacterales bacterium
CTAAGACCAGCCCGGACAACATTACGGCCAATGCGGCCGAAACCGTTTATACCTACTTTGATTGCCATTGATTTGGTAATTCTCCTTGTGAGGGAACACCAATATTTTATCAACAGGCAGGTGTCGCAGTCTGGCACTCCTGGCCTTGGAGCGCCAGCGACATCGCGTGCCGCCCGCGCGTGCGAAACTCGTAGCGCATGAACCGTACCGCCGCATACCGGCCCCACGACCTGACGACGCGGCCCTGCAGAACCAGTTTGAGCGGGCAGACTCCGTCGATTTTCGTTGGCCAGTCCACCGATACCTCCACCTTCTCCCCTTGGGCGGGCGGGTCGTCTGATGCGAACAACAGACCCCGGCGGCTGAAATTCAGAGTGGTTCCCTCCACCAACTTCCTGGCTCGGCCCAAAGACCGGCAGGACAGCGGAAATTGAAGTGGAAATCGGATACCCATCCTCCGTTCCACGGTCACGTGCATTCCAGTTTGGTCCATCTTGACACCCTCCGTGGTTGTCTTACGTCGGCGGATGCATCCGAGAGGAGCTAATGTGTTCCTCTTAACTAGACACGCGTGAAAACCCGCGGTATTACCTCATGACGGTGAAAGAAACCCGCGTCCGATTGCGCCTGACTTTTTTCGAGGCTCCCGCTAACGCGGTGGAAGTGAGGGAACGGTGCTGCCTCCCAGGCCGGCGTAGGTCTCCTTCACTTTAGTGACCTTGTTCCCCGTGAAGGTGACGAATACCATCTTTCCTGGAGGGTTTCCATAAACCCAGTCCTCGTAGTCGATCCCATCCTTCGTCTCACGGGATTTCAAGCGCGGCCGTCCGCCCATGGTAAGGATCACCGTGTCGCGATCCATGCCTTCCAGAACCCTGCCCTCGGTGATGGCCTTCTGTACTTCCGGCGGCAGGGTCTTCACATACTGCTCCGTGGCGCTGCGCTTCTCGAAATCCATGAGGGGAAGCAGTATCTTCTTGATATCGGAAGCCGCCAGCGGTGGAACACCCTTCGGGAAGAGCAGCGCAATGTTGCTGCCTAATTTCGGATCAATCCGTCCGCCTACCGGCGTGGTCGCGGTTCCCATCCCCACTTCGATCCGCTCATACCACTTGGGGCCGGTCTTGAGGCCTCCGTTGATCTCGAGCAGGATCTTGTCGCTTTCGATCTCAACCTTCGTGATTTGAATGAGATCGCCCGTGCGCCCCGCAGGCCCCATCTCCTTGGCTGCCTCGTCCCACTTTTGCTTGTCCCAGGTCCCGTCACTGTTGTACGGCAGAGGCTTCTTCGATCGCGGCAGCAGTCCCTTCAACGTGGCGAACTCGGCGGTCATGCCGCGGATGATCTCCAGCCGCTCATCGTCCGTCAATTTTCCCGCCGCCCCCGCCTGCGGGAGCAATACCACTACAACCGTCAGGATCAGCGCGCGCATACTTACTCCTCAACTTCTTCGGGCTCATCATCGTCGGGGCGATACAGGAACGCCACCTGGCGCTGAACGGGGGCTTTCCACAGCGCATAGAACAAAACTCCGAGAACGAGGGTGTTCAGCAGCCCGGCTTCCGGACCATAGGCTCCGCCGCTCCACTTCTCGGGCACGTTCCATACCAGCGCATAGCCCGTTACGTTCATTGTAAATCCACTGAGGTTCACTCCGAAGAACGGGAGCGTTACATTCCATCCATAATGGATCCCGATGGGCAGCCAAAGGTCGCGGCTGCGCAGGAAGGCGCAGCCGAACAGCAGCCCCCACAACATCGTATTCATCAGCCCGATGCTGCTGGCGTTGGGGTTATTGGCGTGCGTCAGGCCGAAGAGCACGCTCACCGGCAGGATCGTGGCGAATACCCCCATCCTCCCGAGCAGCACCTGAAAGCCGTATCCCCGAAACAGCAACTCCTCTCCGATGGCTCCGAACAACAGCACCACGCTCAGAAACAAAGCGCTCGCCGGGCTCCATTCCCAGCCCTCCGCGCGCTCGAACCGCGCCAGCCCTAACAACAGCGGAGGTCCCATCACCAGCAACGCGGATCCGACTCCTCCGGCCAGCCCAAGCAACAGGTTCCGCACCGATGCCAGTCCCCAGCCCAATCCGACATCCGCCAGTTGCCCGCGCTCATAAACCCGTAGCGCAATGGTGTTCGCTATCGCCGCCGCTGCGAACGTGCTCAGCGCCGCCGACACCAGGTATCCGCCAATCGGATACATGAGCGGAGCAAACACCACCATCCCGGCAATCTCGATGAAGGCGAAAATGCCAACCCGCAAGAGCACGCCTAGCTTCGATGGCTTCGGCGGTACGGGAACAGGGGGAGTAGCGGGCTGCATGCTCTCAGGCGGTGCTCGCCTTGACGCGCACGCCCTTGGGCGCGACAGCCGCGGGGAGCACGGTGGCGCCCTCCGCCTCGATCACTCGAGAAACCCGCTCCTTGGCGCCGCGGTCCACTAAGAAAAAGACGCACCCCCCACCGCCAGCCCCGCAGACTTTTGCCCCGCGGGCTCCGGCTTTCCGCGTTTTCTCCACCAGCCGGTCGATGAGCGGAGTCGTGATCCCCGGCGCGTTCTTCTTGCGATTGGCCCACTCTTCCCGCAGCAGGCGCGCTGTTTCCGTCCAATCACTCTTTTCGAGCGCCCGGCGCATCGCATTCGAGATGTCCGCAATCCGCTGGAAGTTGCGCTGCACTGTCTTGTCGCCGTCTATGTGCGCTTTGTTCACCTCCCAGTTATTGATGCCCGAATTGCGCGGCTCGCCCGTATAAGCCAGCACGATGCGCTCGTTGAAATCCTCCAAATCCACCGCAATCGGCTTGCGCCGGATACCCGCGCAGTCCATTTCGATCGCGTTCACCCCGCCGTACATTGCCGGGTAGTAGTCCTGGCATCCCGTCGGCACGCGAATAATGCGCGCTTCGTTGTTCTGCGCGATCTCGCGGATCTTCTCGAGGGAATACCCCGCCCCGGTCAGTTTATTCAGCGCCGACGCAATACTGATGATCAGCGACGAAGACCCGGAGATGCCGGCTCCGGCCGGCGCTTCCGAATTCGTCTCCATCACGAAGCCTTGCCGCGGAGCAAAAAAATCCACCACATAGGCGAGCAAGGGCAGCTTATACTTCCGGGCGGTTTGCAGAGCATCGAGAGAGGCGAAGGATTCTTCACCTTTCAAATCGAGGGAGCGGAGCACAATCGAGGGATTGTCATGCGTGACAACAGAACAATACGTATGGCGATTCACCGCGAAATTCACTGTCACCGCATGCGCGTGGAAGAGGTAGAGGGGCCAGATGTCGAGCGTGCCGCCGGCGAGGTCCACACGGCACGGGGCCTGGGCAGTAATTTTCATAAGGTTCGAACTGTCCAGTATAGCCAGTTACACGTGGTCCCTAGTCGAGCTTGAGCAGCGGCCCCCCGGCGTCTTCCACCCGCCGCCTGGCCCCCGCGCGGATAATCAGCACGCCCAACGCCGTCAGCAGCAAGGCCACTGGAAGCACCACGAAGCCGATTTCTCCTGGAATCAGGCGGTTCTCCACCACCCGTTTCCAGGTGTTCGGCGCAAGCCGTACCCACATGAGCACCAGCACGAGGACCAGCAGAAACAGCCGCCGCGAGTGCGCCTTCGCGAGCGATGGTGTTCCCACGTTCAGCGACAGCCACCCCGTCACCGCCGCGGCGAACAGCGTGGCCGCCATGCTGAGAATCCCTACATTCACCAATATTGGAGCTGGAGGCAGAATCACCCGCCCGTGCCAGTTCGCCGCATTCACCGTGAAGAAACCCGACCCCAGGATCAGCGCGTTCCACAAAATCGCAAACAGAAATGGCGTGATCACCTGCGCCTGGTAGCCTTCCGCCGGAGGTTGCGCCTTCCGGCTTGCCACGCTCTCCGCCACCAGTGGAGCCGCGAATAGACATGGCAGGCAGGCGTAGGCAAGCAACAGCATGACGTCCAGAAAATCGAGCCCCTGCTTGAGCGGTACGGCTACCCCGAAGAAAGCAATGGCCAGGAAATGGCCAATCCAGCTCATGAGGCTCATCCCGCTGAAGAAGTGCTGGAACTCGGTTTCGATGGCCTTTGCGGTCATTGCCGCATATCGTAACACCGCCGGGGAGGAGGGTGCAGGGTAGCCGACGGGGAGATCGTGGAGAGAACAACGCCCCAGAAGGAACGTCGTGCCGTTCAGTACGTTTCCCGGCACGGGATACCAGGCGGCCGGAGAAATCCCGAACCAGGCGCGCAGCGTCAACGGCGAACTGCATCCCACTGTGCTGTTCTACAGACAAGCCGAGTGATCTACCAAAAGACCACTTCGACGCCGTGCTGGGACCGCTCAGGAGCGCCGCGCCCCTCCACTGACAGCGGAAGGTCCACTCCTTGCGATTTCAGCCAGTTCACGATCTTTTGCGCCCGCCGCCGCGACAACTCCCGGTCCGCGCTGCCGTCTCCATGAATCTCTGTCGTAACCGTGCCGCACGACTTCAAAAACTCCTCCAGCGCCTCCAGGTTCTCCATCGATTCCGGATAGGACATCGGATCGAGGAGCACGAGGAAATCCGAGTTCACCATGTCCGGCAGCGGCATGTCCGGCTTGAACTTTACATCCAGGTGAAAAGGGACTCCTCTCTGCGGGTCCGGAAGGGCCCGGAAGATGAGCGGTTCACCGTGGTTATGCCCCGGCGTGAATGCTGATGGCTGCGAACCGTCGTTGTACCACATCCAATGACCGTCCACCCCGGCCACTCCGGGAAACCCTTCTGATCCCGCATCCACGGCGATGCGTTCCCACTTCGGGTTGCGTAGCAATCCGGTGAGTTTCACCGGATCGAAGACAGGAAAGGTTGTCACCAGTTCGGCCCCCTGGCGGCTGCTGAATGCCGCGGGTTCCGGCTCCTTGCCCGGTTCTTCCATCTCGAGCAGGATATTGCCGAATGCGGACCGCGCGGGGAGCACCTGCCAGCGATCGGTATCCCCGCTGAGGGCGCCTGAATTCCACGAGGTGCACTGGACGGTGGCGCGCAGGCCCTGATTGCCGGCGCGATCGCTCCAGGCAGCTATATATAAGAAGGAGAAAGGTGAGGCAACCGAAGCCTCGACATGATCCGCCTTGCCGATCTCCGCGGGGCTGAGCTTGATCTGTTTTCCCCAATAAGAATCCACCATCCGGCCAGTGCCGGTATAAATGGCGTAGGCATTATCGGCCGTAATATAGACAGTAAATTCAGTCATACCTACCACGATGTTACGCTTTGCCGTACGGGAAGGGAAGGGTCAATCCGGAAGCGGGCCGGAAGCGGGAAGGAGCAGCAGTTTCCGCTGAGGCAGCGGAGCCTGCCCTCACAGCAAGTCCACCGGGTTCAGCGCCGGAGCACTTTGTACGGGCTGTCCGCTACCGCGCGGGGCGAGCGCCGGTTGCCTGGTTTACCAGAACGCGTTGGTGCGCCTGCGGCGAGCGCCAATCTCCGGTGAGGACGTCGTTTTCGGTGAACGTGGCCATAAGGATCTGCTTGTCGCCGGTCCGCGAATAGTCGTAGATCACATAAATGGTTCCGCCAGGTGATTCGACGCCGTCGGGGTAAGATACGCCGAGGCGTTCGTCGATCATCAGGCTGCCCTTCCATGTCTTGCCGTCGTCTTCGGAGAGGCGCGCGATGAGGTGTGATCGCGACTTGCGGTCCGGTGGATTGTGGGTGACGAGCAGCAACCGGCCGGAGCGCAGACGGCGAACAAAGAACCGCGAGTTCACGTGGGGGATCTGCGATTTGCGGCCCGGCTCCCAGGTTGTTCCGTGGTCGGGCGAAACGCTCTCGCCAATTCCGTAGGCGGCGCGCACGAGCATCCAGAGAATGCCGCCGCGCCGTTCGACGATCATGTGTTCGTCGAACACGCGCTCGGGCACCAGGACCTGGCCGCGGGGCTGCCACGTTTTGCCTTTGTCTGTCGAGACCATGACGTTGGCTCCGCGGCGCGCGCCGAGATCGTGTTTGAATTCGGGAGGAATCTGCGCGGTGGCGGGCCGCTCCCAAATGGCCGCGGGCATGAGCCACTCGCCGTTTGCGAGTACGGTGGGTTTGTTCATCATGATGCCGTCGGAGAGGCGGCGGGGAGCGGACCATTGCGGCGTTTCCTCCCCGGAGTTGCTGGTGACAATGGCCCACACACCGGAGCGGCCATCCCACCATCCGTAGCTTTGGGACCAGAACAGCCAGAGGCGGCCTTGCGGGTCGTGCCACAAGCAGGGATCGTAGGCGCGGACGGGGCCGGGCGGATCGATGACGAGTTTGGGTGCGGACCAGGAGCGCCCGTCGTCGTTGCTGGTGACGAGGACGACATAATTTCCGGGGCCTTCGCCCGGCTCGTCCGGTCCACCGGCATACCAGAGGGCCCAGAGGCGGCCATTCGGGGCCCGCTCGATTCCGGGAATTCCCTGAAAAATGCGCGTCTTATCGGCATATTCAGGTCCGGGCTTGAGATTGACGGGCGGCGGAACCAATGCCGGATCGTTGGGGGCGAGAGCCGAATTTGCCAACAGAGGCGATGGTTCGGAGAGTTTGTGGATGCGGTTGGCTGGGAGGTTGGTGAGGATTTGGACTTTGCCGGAGGGCCAGCGAATTTCGGCGCGAGTTACCGTGGCGGCGGTCCCGAGGCCGAAGTGGAGGGGGACGTCGGAGGAGGCGGCGTAGCCGTTGGTGGTGACCATGCGGTTCCACTGTGCGCCTTGAGGAGTCTCGATCTTGACAAGTGTTCCGATGGCGGGCAGGTCGAAGGCGATCCAATTGCCTGAAGGGTTGCGGTTCCACCAGAGCTGGGCGGGTTGGTTGAGGCGGGTGATGACGAGGTCAAGGCGGCCGTCGCGGTCGAAGTCGCCGTAGGCGAGGCCGCGGTGGAGGGCTTCGCCGGGTAGGGCGGCGGCGGCGAAGCGGGCTCCGCGATTGATGTAGATCTGCGACTGTTCGAGGCCGGAGGCGCCATTGGAGAGGCGGGCGTTGATGTGGCCGTTGGCGACGGCAAGGTCTTTCCAGCCATCGTTGTCGAGGTCGATAGCGGCGGCGCCCCAACCGGAGTAGGCGCGGCTTTCGCGGGAGATGCCGGAGGCGATGGTGTGGTCGGCGAAGGCGGACTTGCCGGTGTTGTGGAAGAAGGGGAAGGTTTCGTTGGTGAGGGCGGTGACGAAGAGGTCCTCGAAGCCGTCGTTATCGAGATCGCGGAATTCGGCTCCCATGGAGGAGATGGCTTTGCCGTTTTCATTGAAGGCCACGCCGGCGCTGAGGGCGCACTCTTCGAAGCGTCCGCCGCCGAGATTGCGGAAGAGGAAATTGGGCTCGGTGTCATTGGCGACAAAGAGATCGGGAAGTCCGTCGTTATCGTAGTCGCCGAGGGCCGCGCCCATTCCCTTTCCTTTGTGCGCGGCGATGCCGGAGGGTTCCGAGACATCGCGGAAACGGCCGTTCCCGAGGTTGCGGTAGAGGGCATTGGGCAGCGGGGGGTAGAGGCGCGGATCGCAGTATTGGCGGAAGGCGGGGGTACCGCAGTACGGCTCGGTTTTCGGATCCCACTGGACGTAGCGGACGACGAACAGATCGAGCAGGCCGTCGTTGTCGTAATCGAGCCAGGCGGCGGAGACAGTCCAGAGGTCCGGGCCGGCGAGTCCGGCTTTAGCGGTGATGTCTTCAAAGGAGCCGTCGCCGCGGTTGCGGAAGAGGAATTGGGCGTGGAGGCCGGTGAGGAAGAGGTCGGGGAAGCCGTCCTTGTCGAAATCGGCGACGGCGACGCCCATGACGTTGCGGGGCGCGGCGAGTCCTGCTTTGGCGGTGACGTCGGAGAAAGCGCCGTTGTGGTTGTTGTGGAGGAGGGCGCCGGGGGCAGTTCCGTTGGCGAGGAAGATATCGGGCCAGCCGTCATTGTCGTAATCGAAAACGGCGACTCCGGCGAACATGGTTTCGGGCAGGTGCATGGCTCCGGCGGCTCCATTGCGGACGGTGGCGGGCAGGTCCATGGGTTCGAAACGGGGTTCGGGGGGGCGGGATTTGGGGGCGGCCTGACGGCGGAGAAACTGCCGGTAATCGATGGAAGCCTGTTTGTCGCCGGTGGCGATGGCTTTGCGGAAAAAGACATCGGCCTCCTGGACGCGCGCGAGTGCGTCCAGCGTGAGGGCCATGCCGAGGAGGGCAGGACCGTCCTTGGATGGCAGGCGCTCGTAGGCTTGTAATGCCTCGGGAAATTTGTTGTTCAGGAACAGAGTGCGGGCCAGGTAGTAGCAGGCCTGGGGCTCCTTGGGGTCGAGGCGGCAGGCGCGGCGAAATGGTTCTTCTGCAAGGAGATATTTTTCCTGGGCGGCATAGGTCATGCCGAGCCATTTGTAGGTCGGGGCGCTGTTGGGAGCGGCCTGGATGGCTTGGGTGAAAAAGCGTTCGGCAGAGGGCCAGTTCTTAGCGCGAAAGGCCTGCCGACCATGTTCCAGCGGGCTAAACGATGGCTGTAAGAAAAAATAAACGACTATTGCTATTCGCGAATCCAAGTGGTACCCTAACTCCAATATTTCGCTGGGGAGTAAACCTCTATGAAATCTATTGTACGGCTGGCTTGGATTGCATCCTTGTCGACATTGGCTTTCGGGCAGGTCGACCGGGGAACCATCGCGGGGACAGTCTCTGACTCCTCGGGCGCCGTCGTGCCTAATGTCACGGTGCGTATCGTCCGCGAAGGGACAAACGCAACATTTTCAGGGACAACGGGGACCACTGGCTCTTACTCATTTTTCAGTCTGCCCGTGGGCAGCTACGATCTTTCGGCCGAGGCAGCCGGATTCCGGCGCGCCGAGGTGAAGGGCGTGAAGGTGGAAGTGAATCAGCAGGCGAAGGTGGATGTCGTGCTGCAAGTGGGCGAGGTGACGCAGACCGTCGAGGTGGCGGCCAATGCCTCGCTGGTGCAGACGGAGTCGACGGACGTCGGCACGGTGATTGACAACAAGCGGTTCCTGGACCTGCCGCTCACGTTGGGCGGCGGGATTCGGAACCCATCGGCGTTTATTTTCCTATCGCCGGGCGTGGCGCCGGGCAGCACGTGGGAGAAGCATATCGGCGGCGGCGGATCATTCAACGATCAGATCTACTATGACGGCATTTCGCTTTCGCGCGGCGACCTGGCGAATGACGCGGAAGTGAATCCATCGGTGGACGCCATCGCGGAATTCAAACTGGTGACGAACAATTATTCCGCCGAGTACACGCATGCATTGAGCGGCGTAACGAGCTTCACGATGAAGAGCGGCACGAACCAGTTGCATGGGTCGGCGTTCGAATTCGTGGCGAACGATCACCTGGACGCACGCGGCTTTTACAGCAGTAAGAAGGCTCCCCGAAAGCAGAATGAGTGGGGATTCACGGCGGGGGGGCCGGTGGTGATCCCGAAACTTTACAACGGGAAGGACCGGACGTTCTGGTTCTTTTCGCTGGATCAATATTATATTCGCGGCGGACAGCTGGCGGGTTTCAATACGAACGCCACGGCGAACATGTTGAACGGCGATTTCAGCGAATGGGCGGCGGCGGGTAAGGGAGTGATTGCCGATCCGCGGTCGACGCAGTTCGACGCCAGCGGGGTGGCAACGCGCACGCCGTTTGCGAACAACATCATTCCGAAAACAATGTTCAGCAGCATCAGTTCGAAGATGATTGCGTTTTATCCGCCGGCGGAACTGCCGGGGATCGCCAACAACAGCATTGCACCGCTGGGAAGTCCGCTGGCAGATCAGCGGACTTCCGGATTCAAGATCGACCATCAGTTGAAACCGAGCCACCGGTTGAGCGGGATGTTCAACTACACGGACCGGCCGAGCCAGAAGAGTCCGGGGCCGTCGCGGTTGCTGCCCATTGGCGGATCGACGGCGATTGCGAACTACAACTTCCAGGTGGTGACAACGCGCATCATCCGCGTGAACTATGACTGGAACATCTCGGGCAACCTGTTGAACCACATGGGCGCGGGCTTCTCGCGGTTCCGCAATCCGAACTTCTCGCTCGGATTCAACCAGGGGTGGACCGGGCCAGACGGCGGGAAGTTGGGATTGCGGGGCGTGCAGTTCGACCTTGCGCCCACGGTGCAGTTCACGCAGGGCTACACGAGGTTGGGCGATGACATCGCATCGGACAACTACTTCACGACGCTGGCCTTCCTCGACAACCTGACGTGGGTGAAGAACAAGCACACGATCAAGATGGGATTCGAGGTGCAGGCGCACCGGGACAACTACCGGAACTTCGGCGGCGGCGGCGGGAACTTCAGCTTCTCGCACTTTGAGACGCAGATGCCGGGCGTGGCGAATTCGGGGAACGCGTTTGCCAGTTTCCTGCTGGGCGCCGTGGATAGCGGGAGTTCGTACTTCCGCGATTCGCTGCCGGGCGGCAGGTACAAGTATTACGGGTGGTTCATAGACGACACCTACAAGATCACGCAACGGCTAACGCTGAATCTTGGACTACGGTACGAGATACAGACGCCGTCGTCAGATCCGCTTGGGCGGCTATCGTATATGGATCCGAGCGTGGCGAATCCCGGCGCGGGCGGAATTCCGGGCGCGTACGTATTCGGCGGAGATGGTCAGGGCCGTCAGGGGTGGACGCAGTTCTTCGACACGCACTACAAGAACTTCGCTCCGCGTATCGGCTTCGCTTACCAGATGGGCCATGGCACCGTGCTTCGCGGGGGCTATGGAATTTTCTACAAGGAGTACATCAACCAGGGTGTGGGATTGCCACAGACGGGCTTTTCGATCACTCCTTCGTTCTCGAGCGCGAATAACGGGTTGACGCCAGGGTTCTATTGGGACAATGGATTCCCGCAGAACTTCAACCGTCCTCCGCTGATTTCACCGACTGTTGCGAATACGCAGGGGGCGTCGATTGTCGAGCCTGCCACGGGCGGCAAGATTCCGTATGCACAGCAATGGAATATGACGCTGGAAAAGCAGATCGGCAACGACTGGCTGTTCAGCGGCGCGTACGTGGCGAACAAAGGCACGAACATGTACGACAGCATGGTGCTGTCCCAGGTGGATCCGAGGTTCTATAATCTGGGATCGACGCTGTTGGGGTCGCTGATCACGTCACCGCTGGCGCAGCAGTCGGGGATCAAGGAGCCGTATGCCGGCTTTGCGCAGCAATTCGGCTCGCGCGCGACGGTAGCGCAGTCGCTGAAGCGGTTTCCGCAGTACACGAGCGTGGGCACGGTGGCAGCGCCCTATGCGAACACGTCGTACCACTCGTTCCAATTCAAGATGGACAAGCGGTTCTCGCACGGGTTCACTTCGACGCTGGCGTACACGTTCAGCAAGCAGCTTTCCGACGGAGCTGGCTTTTCGGATACGCATGGAGGGGTGGTCCGGCAGAACTACTTCCTGCGGGAGAAATCACTCTATACCTCCGACCAGACGCACATCCTGACACTGAGCTTCAACTACGCGATCCCGTTCCGGCATCGCTGGCTGGGCGGATGGAGCGTGTCCGGCGTGGGAGCCTATTCGAGCGGATATCCGCTGGCGATCTCGACGCCGAACATCAATTCGATCATCGGCAACGGCGGATTGCGGCCGAATTACACGGGAGAACCGGTGCGCGCGCCGGAGGGTTCGGGCGGCTTCGATCCCAACCGGGACGCCTACCTGAATCGGACAGCGTTCTCGGCTCCGGCTCCGCTCACGTTCGGGAATACTCCGGTGTTCCTGCCCGTGCGGCAGCCGGCATTCATCAACGAATCCTTCGGCGCGTTCAAGGATACGCGAATCGCCGAGCGGTTCAATCTGCAATTCCGCATGGAGATCAGCAACCCGTTCAACCGGGTTGTGTTCGGCGCTCCGGCGACGGACCTGAGCGCGGCGAACTTCGGGAAGATCGGCAGCCAGGGGAACTCGCCGCGGGTCATCCAGTTCGGATTGAAGATGATGTTCTGATGTGATGTGCTGGTGAAGTGCTTTTCTTTGCCGCGGCTCTGATTTGCGTCGACTGCCACAAGGAGATTGTGGAGCGATTCGAGCGGACGCCGATGGCGAACAGTTCGGGAGTAGTGAAAGCCGCCGGAGAGTCCAGTGGGACGATCCGGCGGTTTTCTTTGGCGGTGACGGCGGAGCAGAATGCGGTGCGTTTGCGCTGGCCGGGTGGGGAGGTGGAGTTGACCTTCTTTATCGGTTCTCGAAGGATGGGGCGGAGCTATGCGTATTCTTCAGGGGGGCATCTGTTCCAGGCTCCGGTAGGGTATTACGGGAACCGGAAAGTGTGGGATCTGCCGCCGGGGTATGAGCGGGACAAGAGGCCGGATTTTTCGCGGCCGATCACGGGAGAGTGCCTTTCCTGCCACGCGACGCGCACGAAGGCTGTCGCGGGGACGGTGAATCAATTTACAGAGATTGTGCACGGGGTGCAGTGTGCGCGCTGCCATGGAGACGCCGAGTCGCATGAGGGGCTGGTGAATCCGCGGAAGCTGCCGTCGCGGTTGCGGGATTCGGTATGTGAGCAGTGTCATTTGGCGGGGAAGGTCCGGCTGGCGCGGGCGGGAAGACGGATGGAGGAGTTCCGGCCGGGGCGCGATTTGGGTGAGTTCGTGGAGGTGATCACCGGGGGCGCGGCTGAGGGAGTGCGGGTGAACGGGCACGCGGAGAGCCTGGCGATGAGTTTATGCAAGCAACGTTCGGGCGGGCGTTTGTGGTGCGGGACGTGCCACAATCCGCACGCGCGGGAGAAGGCTGACTACAATGCGGCGTGCCGGGCCTGCCATGAGCAGCCGCACCGGGAGGGCAATTGCGTGGGGTGCCACATGCCCAAGGGGCGGGCGACGGACGGCGGGCATACGGTCTATACGGATCACCGGATCTCCGGTGCGAGCGCGGCGCCGGCGGCGATGCGTTCGTACTTTGGCCGGGATGTTTCGCCGCGCGACCTGGGGCTTGCGTACGTGCGCATGGGCGTAGCGGAGCGGAATCCGGAGTATCTGGAGAAGGCGTGGCCATTGCTGCGGCAGGCGGCGGGCAAAGGGAAGAAGGACCCGGAACTGTATGAGGCGATAGGGGGGCTGCTCGAGAGCGGCGGGAGGCGGGAGCAGGCGGAGGGGTATTATCGCCTGAGCCTGAAGCAGGACGGGCTGCAGCCTGGGGTGATGCGGAAACTGGCGGCGCTGGTGGGCGGGGCGGAAGGCGAACAGCTGCGGCGGAAGGTTGATGCGATAATCGGAAATCCGATAAATTCTCGATAACAAATAACGCCCTCAGTTATTGCGACAAGCGAATTCAACTGATATTCTTACCTCACTAATGGCTAAGTGAGGATCTGTGTATGAATTTCAGCTTACGTTTTCTGTTGTTGACCGCGCTGGGCTCGCTGGCGTATGGTCAGGTGGACCGGGGCACGATCGCCGGGACGGTGCTGGACCCGACGGGGGCGGTTGTGGCCGGCGTGAACGTGCGGATCGTGCGAGAGGGAACGAACGCGACGTTCAACACGACATCGAGCGCGACGGGCGCGTACTCGTTTTTCAGCCTTCCGGTGGGTATCTACTCGTTGTCAGCCGAAGCGCCGGGATTCCGGCGGGCGGAAGTGAAGGGCGTGAAGGTGGAAGTGAACCAGCAGGCGCGGGTGGATGTAACGCTGCAAGTAGGGGAAGTGACACAGACGGTGGAAGTGGCGGCGAATGCGTCGCTGGTGCAGACAGAATCGACAGACGTAGGAACGGTAATCGATAACAAAAGATTTCTGGATTTGCCCTTAACTCTCGGCGGCGGAATCAGGAATCCATCGGCCTTTATCTTCCTGTCGCCGGGAGTGGCTCCGGGCAGCACGTGGGAGAAACACATTGGCGGCGGCGGATCATTCAACGACCAGATTTACTACGACGGCATTTCGCTCTCGCGCGGCGACCTGGCGAATGACGCGGAAGTGAACCCGTCGGTGGACGCGATTGCGGAATTCAAACTGGTGACCAACAACTACTCGGCGGAGTATACGCACGCCTTGAGCGGGGTCACCAGTTTCACGATGAAGAGCGGAACGAACCAGTTGCACGGATCGGCGTTCGAATTTTTCGCCAACGACCATTTGGATGCGCGGGGCTTCTTCAATCCACGAAAGGCTCCGCGAAAGCAGAACGAATGGGGGTTCACGGCGGGCGGGCCGGTGGTGATCCCGAAGCTTTACAACGGGCGGGACCGGACGTTCTGGTTCTTCTCGCTGGACCAATACTACATTCGCGGCGGGCAGTTGGCGGGTTTCAATACGAATGCCACGGCGAACATGCTGAATGGGGATTTCAGCGAATGGGCGGCGGCAGGGCGCGGGGTGATTGCCGATCCTCGCTCGACGCAGTTCGACGCCAATGGCGTGGCCACGCGGACGCCGTTTGCCAACAACATCATTCCGAAAACGATGTTCAGCACCGTCAGTTCCAAGATGATCGCGTTTTATCCGGCGGCGGAATTGCCGGGGATCGCCAACAACAGCATTGCGCCGTTAGGGAGTCCGCTTGCGGATCAGAGGACGTCGGGTTTCAAGATCGACCACGCGCTGACGTCGAACCACCGGTTGAGCGGGATGTTCAATTATACCGACCGGCCGAGCCAGAAGAGCCCGGGGCCTTCGCGGCTGCTGCCCATCGGCGGATCGACGGCGATTGCGAACTACAACTTCCAGGTGGTGACGACGCGGATCATCCGTGTGAACTATGACTGGAACATTTCCAACAACGTGTTGAATCATATGGGGGCCGGATTTTCGCGATTCCGGAATCCCAATTTTTCGCTGGGTTTTAACGAAGGTTGGACGCAGCCGGATGGCGGGAAATTGGGGCTGCGGGGATTGCAGTTCGATCTTGCGCCGACGGTGCAGTTCACGCAAGGGTACACGCGGCTGGGCGACAACATCGCTTCGGACAATTTCTTCACCACGCTCGCCTTCCTGGACAACCTGACGTGGGTGAAGAACAAGCACACGATCAAAATGGGATTCGAGGTGCAGACGCACAGGGACAACTACCGGAATTTCGGCAACGGCGGAGGAAGCTTCAACTTCAGCCACTTTGAGACGCAGATGCCGGGCGTGGGGAATTCGGGGAACGCGTTTGCGAGTTTCCTGCTGGGCGCGGTGGACAGCGGCAATGCCTACTTCCGCGATTCGCTTCCCGGGGGGCGGTACAAGTATTACGGCTGGTTCATCGACGATACGTACAAAGTGACGCAGCGGCTGACGCTGAACCTTGGGTTGCGCTATGAGATTCAGGTTCCGTCGTCTGACCCGCTGGGGCGGCTGTCGTACATGGATCCGAGTGTGCCGAATCCCGGCGCGGGCGGGTTGCCGGGGGCGTATGTATTTGGCGGCGATGGACAGGGGAGGCAAGGCTGGACGCAGTTTTTCGATACACACTACAAGAATTTCGCGCCGCGCATCGGGTTCGCCTACCAGATGGGACACAACACGGTGCTGCGCGGCGGCTACGGGATTTTCTACAAGGAGTACATCAACCAGGGTGTGGGGCTGCCACAGACGGGCTTCTCGATCTCGCCTTCGTTCTCGAGCGCGAACAACGGGCTGACGCCGGGGTTCTGGTGGGACGACGGCTTCCCGCAGAACTTCAACCGTCCCCCGCTGATTGATCCGACAGTGGCGAATACGCAGGGGGCGTCGATTGTCGAACGGGCCACGGGCGGGAAGATTCCGTATGCGCAGCAATGGAACCTGACGCTGGAAAAGCAGTTCGGCAACGACTGGCTGTTCAGCGGAGCGTACGTGGCGAACAAGGGAACGAACATGTACGACGGCCTGGTGGTTTCGCAGGTGGATCCCAAGTATTACGGCCTCGGCGCGACGCTTCTGCGGTCGTTGATCACGTCGCCTCTGGCGCACCAGGCGGGGATCCAGGAGCCGTATCCCGGATTCGCCCAACAGTTCGGATCGAGAGCAACGGTAGCCCAGGCCCTGAGGCGGTTCCCGCAATACACGGGCGTGAGCACGGTAGCGGCTCCCTATGCGAACACGTCTTATCACTCGTTCCAATTCAAGATGGACAAGCGGTTTTCGCGCGGGCTCGCGTCCACTCTGGCATACACATTCAGTAAGCAGCTTTCCGACGGAGCGGGTTTTTCGGACACGCATGGAGCGGTGATCCGGCAAAACCACTACTTGCGGGAGAAATCCCTGTATCCCTCCGACCAGACGCATATTCTCACGCTGAGTTTCAACTACGCGATCCCGTTCCGGCATCGCTGGCTGGGCGGATGGAGCGTGTCGGGCGTGGGGGCGTACTCGAGCGGCTATCCACTGGCGATCACGACGCCGAACATCAACTCGTTCATCGGGAATGGAGGATTGCGTCCGAACCTTACGGGAGAACCGATTCGCGCGGCAGAGGGGCCGGGAGGCTTCGATCCCAACCGGGACGCTTACTTGAACAAGGCGGCGTTTTCGGCGCCGGATGTGCTGACGTTCGGGAACGCGGCTGTGTATTTGCCGGTGCGGCAGCCGCACTTCATGAACGAATCGTTTGGCGCGTTCAAGGACACGAGGATCGCCGAACGGTTCAACCTGCAATTCCGGCTGGAGATCAGCAACCCGTTCAACCGGGTGGTGTTCGGGGCTCCTTCGACGGACTTGAACGCAGCGAATTTTGGACGGATCGGGGGACAAGGGAATGCTCCGCGCGTGATCCAGTTCGGGTTGAAAATGATCTACTGAGGGGAGGGCTTGGATGATGATATTGTTTGCGCAGTTGAGGCCGCTATCGGTATGAGGCAGTTCTTCAGGCGCAGAGTGCGCAGAGGGGCAAGAAAAGGCTAACTACTGCAATCTCGTGGCTGAGGCGAGATAGATGGCGTTGAGAATGAGTTTGAAGGTGCCGAAGGTCTGTCCGCGGAATTGGGGGCGGAAGCCGAAGAGGACGACGCGGCCTTTGCCATGGCGAGCTTCGATGAGGGCGGATTTTCCGGTGACCTGGCGTTCGCCGGAAAGCCAGCCGCTGGCGAGGAGATTCGCGGCGGCGTAAGTGGCCACGCTCTTCACTGCACGGCCGCCCTGGTTGAATTCGGGGAGGAGGTTGATGTCCCAAGCCTGGCCGCCGGAGGTGAACAGGAATGCGTCTTTCGGCATGCCGAAGGCGAGCGGTTGGGTGGTGTCCACGCTCATGCGGAGGAGCGAACCGGGAGAATAGAAACCGGTAGGGGTGTCCGCGGCGCCCCCGGCTGTGGAACTTGTCCTGATGCGCGGGGCCACGGGAAGCGGGAAGAATTGCACGGGCAGGTCAGAGGCGGCGTCGAATGTGATGAGCGTGCCGCCGGCTTGGACGAACTCCTCGAGGGCAGCGAGGCCGGAGATGTTGATGCCGCCGGTATATTCAGGCCGCTGCTGCGCAGGACCCTCTCCCGGGCTGCGTCCGCCGAGGCTGACTCCTTGCTGCGTGCCGTGAAGGATGGAATTGGGGCTTTGCGCGGCAAGGAGAATGGCGTCAAAGCGGGTGTTCAATCCGGGGCGGAAGTCGCGGTTGTGAAGAAGGGTGTGGGGGATTTTGAAGTAATCGAGCAGCCATTCGGTCCAGCCGGTGTCAATGTTGGCGGTGTAGGGTTCGTAGAGCGCCACGCGGGGCGTGCGCAGTTCGTAGGAGGCCTTTTCAAATGCGGCGTTCGGGGTGCGGCTTTCGACGAGGACTGCGCCATCGGCGGACCAGCGGACCTTTGCGCCTTTTTTCAGAAGGTCGATGATGGCGAGGAAGGAGGAGTTGTCGCGGTGGTCGAGCGATGGTGCGGGTAAGGGGATATCCGGGGGCGTGTCCACGGAAGCGTTGAAGCGATCTTCGATGCGGTCTACCTGGACTCCCATCAACATGCGGAGGGTCCACCCGGCGACATCGTAGGGCCGCTTGGTGGGGCCCGATTGTCCGGTTTTGATTTCGGGGTACTTCTGGGGCTCCATCAGGTCGACGAGGTAGGCGCGGAAGGGCTGCGCCGCGGGCAGGATGTAGGAGCCCGCGGGATACTGTCTTCCATCTGCTTCGAAGGGTGTCCTGGCGCGCTCGACGACGATGCCGGACATCTGAAGGCGGCGCAGCATTTCCATCGCGCTCCAGCGGTCCCACTGGCCGGCGGGCACAACGTAGGCGTACGGGCTGCCTTTCTTGCCGAGTTCGATGTTGGCGTGGGCGAGTTCCCAGGCTTTGTAGAGGAAGTGCCGGGCGCGGTTGGAGGCGAGTTCGAGGATGGCGAAGTCGGCAGTGAGCATGTAGTCGATGGCGTCGCGAAGGGCCCAGCGGCCGCCGGGCCACGGGCGCTGGTAAAAGATGGAAGGCTCGCGGGTGGGGATGCCGTTGCCGAATCGTTCGGGTAGATCGCTCAGTTTGTAGGCGCGCGGGGTGGCGAGGGTGCCCGCGGTCTCGGTGAGGATGCCGTGCATGTTGTGGAAAGCCGGCACGGAACGAAGGCCCCCGTTCCACCAGCCGTCGAAGCCCCAATAAGAGAGGACGCCGGGTTTCTGCTCGCGGGCGAAACGCTCTTTCATGGCGGCTCCGATGAGGTTGATGCCTTCCATGATGGGGGCGGGGATGTTGGGGTTGAGCGGTTCGGCGTAGGGTGGGATGAAAATGCGGGCGGGTGAGGGCGGGGCCTGATGCTGGTTGTAGACGATTTGGGGGAACCATTCCTGAAAGAGGAGGCGGGTGACGTTGCGCGTTTCCTCGAGGTTGAGCATGAAGTAATCGCGATTGTTGTCGTGGCCGGCGTACTTCTGATAGAGGCCCGGCAAAGGCGCGAGTTCGTAGGGGGTGTGGACGTTATTGCGATACCAGTGCGCCACCCAATCAAGGCCATCGGGGTTAATGACGGGGACCTGCATGAGGATGACGTTGCGGCGAATCCCGCGCACCTCTTCGGTTTCGTCCGTAAGCATGCGATAGGCAAGAAGGGGAGCGTGCTGAACGGGAGCGACTTCGCTGGCATGAAGGCCGGAATCGATCCAGACAATGGCTTTGCCTTCGGCGGCGAGGCGTTGGGCTTCTTCGGCCGTGGCCTGGCCGAGGGCGAGTTTGCGGTTGATTTCGCGGTAATGATCGAGCCCGGCAAGGTTGGCGGGGTCTGAGATGAAGGCGACATACATGGTCTTGCCGAGGGCAGATTTGCCGAAGGGGACCAGCTTGATTCGATCGCTCGCTTGCTCGAGCTTCTGGAAATAGGAGATGACGTTCTGGTAATCGGCCAACTGGTAGTCATCGCCGGGAGTGAATCCGAAGTGCTGTTTGGGTTCGGGAACAGCGGCGAGGGCGAGCGAACAATACAGCGACGCCAGAAGAGCCAGCTTGCGCATATAGCAGTCAATGATACCAGGGGCGCTATTCTACTGAGATGCGGACACTCACCCTGCTGCTGGTTTCGGCGGCGCTTTGCCTGGGGCAGAAAGCATACATTCAGGCGCACTACACGAAGTACGAATACCGGATTGCGATGCGCGACGGGAAGAAGCTGTTCAC
>JADLBD010000079.1 GCA_020847975.1 Bryobacterales bacterium
AGCGTGGCCGCTAGGGGCAACACACTTGACCACCAAAGACGTCCTTTCATTCCGTTCCTCCAGATTTCGCCGGTCCATCACAGACCGAGAATCATTCAAATTAGCCTTAGGCCGTCCGCCGCTTCCGTTGGTGACGAGGCTATGGAGGACTTCCTCGATGAGAGGGGTACTGCGTCCGATTCACCCGACGGCATCCGTGGGAAGAAGCGAAACTCCTAACTTCCTTAAAAGTATACACAATTTAGCCCGTTCGGCTCCCACGAAATTTGGGACTTTGCGTCATTGTTTGGGGTACGAAGGGCAGGGGGTTAGGGGAAGCGGCAAGAAGAGAACGGCAGGCGACGCCCAAGGTGTAAGAAAAAATACTTGTTTTCAACAAGTTGGCAGGGGCTGACGGGGAAATGCACAAAAAAGAGCCTGTCGGCGGTGGAAGACCTTGCCGGACAGGCTCGAGGGAAGAAGACGAAAAATTGGGACTTTAGCGGCTGCGCCCGCCCCGGCCGCCACCGCCGGGGGGGCCACCACCTCGGGACATGCCTCCGCCGCCGCGGCTTGGAGGCGCGCTCTGGACGTGCCCTCCACCCTGGAAGCCGCCGCCACGAGGAGCGCTTGGGAAGTTCTCCATCCGCTGTGGGCGGCTCGGGGCAGTATAAGTGCTGTCGCCGTGTGGCCGCTCCCGGACGATTGGCGGGCTGAGCCGCAGAGGCTGGCCGGCCGCGGGTTCGCCACCGCGAGGGGACATAGGCTGCCATTGCGGTTGGGAATTCTGCCGCGAGGGATCCGGAGGGGGCGAAGCAGACGATTCGCGAGTCTGCGCAGCCGGGGCAGCGGCTCCGGGGCTGCCGAACGACCTCCATCCGCTCCGGTCCGGCGCCGGGTCCTGGCCTGAATTGTTCCAATCCCGACTCGATTGGCGTGTGGAAGCGCCCCGCGCGGCATCCGTCCGACGGCCGCCGGAAGGATCTCCAAAAGTACGCCAACCATTCTCGCGAGTTGTAGAGCGTCCGGCGTCGACGGCTGGATTCGATGGGCGAGGAGAGTTCGCACTGCCCGGATCTCCGAATCGCCGCCAGCCTCGAGCGGCATCGGGATTGACGGCGCTTGTCCCGGCGGCGCCATGGGATGGGAGCCCGGAAGCAGCGCCGGGCTGAGAGGACTGGCGCCAGCCGTTGCCGGCCGCATCAGCCGTTCCTGGGGAGGCTCCCAAACCCGCGGCGTTTTGGCCTCCAAACGTTCTGCGGGAGAGATTCTCAATTCCACGCCGCTGATCCTCGAAGGACACGCGCTGCACCGGGGCCGGCGCCTGGCGGCTGTAGAAGCGTTCATTGTCGCGGGAATGCGGGGTGAAGCCGAGCGACCTGTCGGACACGCGCTGCGAGTTGCGATCGGGCGCCAGCGGCAGTTGGCCACGGACGAGATTGGCGCGCTGAAGATCACCTTGATTCAGCGGGACGAAACTATTGTGACCGCCGCGGCCAAAATCTCCGGCGTTTACGGCCGTAATTCCATTATGGACGCGCGCATTCCGGTAGACATTCGTGATGTTGACGTTATTGACGATGTTGACGTTGTTGCGGCCGCCGTAATAGCCGCGGCCATACCAGGGATGGTAAGGTTCAAACGGCGCCAGCGGAACCCAGCCGACATTTCCAAAACCGAAGCCGGCATTTACGCCTACTCCGCCGCCGAAGCCGGCAAAGGCGACGAGCCCGGGGCTCCAATAGTGGCGGCTGTGAATCGCGCCAGGCCACCAGCACCAGCCACGCGGCCCCTGATACCACCGGCCGTAATGATAAGGCGCCCAGCCCCAGGGATCATAGCTCACCCAGTTCCAACCGTAATAATCAATCCAGGACCAGCGTCCGTAGCGGTAGGGCGCCCAATCGACGGCGACCCTGGGAGCCCACACATATCCATAAGGAGCGTCATATACCCAGTCGCCGTAATTATCGAGGTCTTCGGCGCCCGCGATGGAGGGGCTGACGTAGCGATAGGAAGCAGAGTGCTCGAGATTCCGGTCGCGGCTTTCGTTCCACTGGTCCCAATCATCGCGTGGAATGGCGGCGGTAATCTGGAATTCCGGATCGTCCGGCGTGCCGCGCACAAGCATTGTGCGGCCGGCTCGAAGCCTCTCGGAACCACGGGGGGTATAGATGTCCACTTCACCGGACCTCACAGTGATTTCCGTGGTGTTATCGGGGAGGATGGTCAGGCGGTACAGACCACGACGAAGCGGGTGAACGGCGGCGTTCGGGGTGCTGAGTTCCACCTCGGCGTTGAAGTCGCGCAACATGCGGTAGGTCGCGGTGCCGGAGGCCAGTTGAAGAACGAAACGGCCGTACTCGAGGTCCGCAAAGCGGACTTCGGCGTTGGAAGCGAGGCGGACCAGGTTGCTGTAATCCAATTGGACTTCGGCGAGGGAGGCGCCGCCACCGGTGATGAGCCGATCCTGCACCACCAAAGGAGCGTTCGGGGCTGCCGCCACCCACTCTCCCGAGTCGCCGCGCCGCACGGAGACATCGCCTTGGAGGAGACTGATACGAGCCACGCCGCGTTCGGTACTGTTATCATCTTGAGCATTAAGCCCGAGAACAACAAATCCGGCCAACCAGAGTGGCCTCATGAGCCGAGGATTGAGGATTTGCCGCAACATGGGTGCCTCCGTTTTCTACCGCAAATGGAGAAGCACGCCAGGGACCAAACGGGATCTCTGTGTTTTTCAGCAAGATACATTACAATGCCGGGTTTCCGAGATGGCTGAAAACCACCACACTGATCCGAAACCACCATATTCCTGGACATTCCGATTGGCGGCGCCGGCGCTTCTCCTGCTGGTGACAATCGGATTCTACTGGAAACTGACCCTGACGGCGCAATACACCTGGTTCGACCATCCGGATATGGCGTACCTCGAGATCCCGCGCCTGGAATTTCAGGCACGGGAGATTCACCAACACCGGTTTCCGCTGTGGGATCCGCACTTATGGGGTGGCCAGCCGCTAATAGGACAGACGCAACCAGGGCCTGTCTACCCCTTGAACTTGCTGCTCTACCACTTGCCGCTCCGGGGCGGGTATCTCAAGTTCGGGTATTTGAACTGGTACTGGGCGCTGATCCATTTTCTGGCGGCGCTTTTCGCCTATTTGCTGGCGCGGGATCTTGGATTGGGGAAAGAAGCGGCATTGATTGGTGCGTTCGCGTTCGGATATGGGGGCTTCGTGGGGACGGTGGCGTGGCTCGACGTGGTAAACGGAGCGATCTGGACGCCGCTGGTCATTTTGTTCATGCTGCGCGCGGAGCGTGGGCGGAGCACGATGCCATCGGCGGCGCTCGGAGGCATGTTCCTGGGTGTGGCGTGGCTCAGCGGCCACCACGAAGCGCCGATCCTGGTATCGCTTTTGTGCGCTCTGACGTGGCTGTACTTCTGCGGGAGAAAGCGGGGATTGCTGCCGGCTGCGGGGTTATTCTTTCTGGTTTGCGGCCTGATTGCCGCAGTGCAGGTGATTCCCACTTACGAATTCGCACGCCACTCGGTGCGCTGGGTGGGCCTCGACCATACCATTTCCTGGAAAGAGCGGATCCCGTACACCGTCATGACGATCTATTCTCTTCCAGCCGCGTCGTTCCTCGGGCTGGCGCTGCCTGTAACCGGGCGGATTGCGGATTCGAGTCCGTTCCTGGGTGTAGTCGCCGCGGGCCTGGGATTCCTGGGGATTGCCGCGAGGTGGAAGCACAAGGTGGTTAAACTGGCGACAGTGATGGCATGCGGGGGGATGATCTATTCGCTGGGCGCACTCACGCCGTTGCAAGGCATCCTCTATTCGGTGCTGCCGGGTGTGGACAAGGCGCGTATCCCGGCGCGGGGAATCCTGGTCGTGAACTTCGGCCTTGCGCTGCTTGCGGCGTTCGGGATGGATGCACTGGTGGAAGAGAGCAGGTCGCGGGCAGTACGCTATTTCCGCAACGGGCTGGCGGCAATGGGCAGCCTTCTGCTGGCCGTTACACTTTCCCTGGTTCTGGCGGAGAAAGAGGTAAATGGCCGGATTTACCTGGCAATGGCCGCCTGCCTGTGCGGATCGGCTCTGGTGACCGCATGGCGGAACTCGACCGTCTCCCGCCGCGCGCTATTTGCGGGTCTTGCCATTCTTTGCCTGGTGGAACTCACCAACGCGGGGCCGGCGGTGTACAGCAATAAGTTCGATAAGAACGCCAATAAGTTCCTCAACGGGCTCACCCAATACGATGATGTCGCGGCGTATCTGCGGTCCTTAAAGGGAGGACCAATTCGAGTGATGGTGGACGATCAGGTGATCGGATCGAATTTCGGGGACTGGCACGGAATTGACATGATGTACGGTTACGTGGCGGGCGTAAGCACGAACGTCCAGCTTCAGGAGCTCCACACACAGAAGGCGCAGGACCTGTTTGCGGTGACGCATTTCATCGGCGCGCAAGCGGACCGGCCGGATCAGGAGGAAGTTTTCAAAGGGGAGGCGGGGGCGAAAGTCTTCCGCAGGCCGAATGCGCTGCCGCGGGCGCGTGCCGTTCACGAGGCGCGTTTGGCGAGGGACGTGGTCTGGTTGAGGGCGTTGATCCAGGACGAGACGGTGGATTTGCGGAAGACGGCGCTGTTCTTGGGGGAGGCGCCGAAACTGGAATCGTGCGAAGGATCGGACGCGGTGAGGCTGACGCGGCACACAAGCGACCGGATTGACATGGAGGTTACGCTGCCGTGCCGCGGTCTGGTCGTGCTGGCGGAGACCATGTTTCCGGGCTGGGAGGCTCGGGTGGATGGCAAACCGGCCCGGATTTGGGAGGCTTATGGGACGATGCGGAGCGTGGTGGTGGAAGGGGGAAGCCACCGGGTATCGATGCGCTTCCGGCCGCGATCGGTCTATGCGGGCGCCGGACTGACGTTTCTGGGGTTGCTGGTGACAATGGGGGTATGTGTGACTGGATGGCGCAGGAGACCGTTCAAGGCGGAACTGTGACGGTTCGCTGCAAAGGCGACTGAAACGGTCGCCGTGTATGCGACAATTTTGGTCTGCGAAGCTTGACCGGGAGCTACGGGTGGCGTATAAAGAATATAGGACCAGTCAGGTCGGGTATTCTTAGATGCTCAAATTGACCAAAAAAGCAGATTACGGGTTGATCGCTCTGAAGCACCTGGCGACGCTGGAAGCTCCGGAGAGCGCGAGCGCGAAGGAGATTGCGGAGTTGTATCAGGTCCCGCTGCCGCTACTGGCGAAGGTATTGCAGAAGCTGGCGAAGCAGGGGTTTCTGCGCTCGGAGCATGGAACGAACGGGGGCTACCGGCTGGCGCGCGAGGCAGGGAAGATCAGCGCGCTCGAAGTGATCCGGGCCATTGATGGTCCGATCATTCTGACGTCGTGCTTCACGGATCACGGCGCCTGCGATCAATCGACATGCTGCAACGTGCGGGAGCCGTTGCGAAAGATACATGAAGGAATCCAGGGGCTGCTGGCGAACATCACTATTGCAGACATGTCAGACGACGAGATAGACAACCCTGACGGGCGTCTGTACTCGCTGCCCGGACTGACGACACAGCCCGTATCCACCGTATAGGAGTTAATGCCTTGGCTATCAAACTGCCGATTTACATGGACTATCACGCAACGACGCCGCTGGACCCAAGGGTGCTCGAGGCGATGATGCCGTATCTGACCACGAAGTTCGGCAATGCGGCGAGCCGGAACCACAGCTTCGGATGGGAAGCCGAAGAGGCGGTGGAGACGGCGCGCAAGCAGATTGCGGATCTGATTGGAGCCAACGCGAAAGAGATCATTTTCACGAGCGGGGCGACGGAATCAAACAACCTGGCGCTGAAGGGCGTGGCGGAGATGTACGCCGAGCGCGGCAATCACATCATCACGGCGGCAACGGAGCACAAGGCGATCCTCGACACCTGCAAGCGTCTGGAGAAGCATGGCTGCCGGGTGACCTACCTGCCGGTGACGGCGAGCGGGCTGATCGATCTGGACATGCTGCGCGAGTCGATCACGGACAAGACGATCCTGGTCTCGATCATGTACGCCAACAATGAAATCGGCGTGATTCAGCCGGTGGCGGAGATTGGGAAGATCTGCAAGCAGAAAGGGGTCCTGTTCCATTGTGACGGCGTGCAGGCAGTGGGCAAGGTTCCGGTGAACGTGATTCAGGACAACATTGACCTGTTGTCGTTGAGCGGGCACAAGATTTATGGACCGAAGGGCGTGGGCGCGCTTTATGTACGGCGCCGCAATCCGCGTGTGCAGGTGACGGCGCAGATGGACGGGGGCGGGCATGAACGCGGGATGCGCTCGGGCACGCTGAACGTTCCTGGGATTACGGGGCTTGGAGAGGCGTGCGCGCTTTGCCGCAAAGAGATGGCGGAGGAATCGGCGCGGCTGGCAGCCTTGCGCGACAGGCTGAAGAACCGGCTGACAGCATCGCTCGATGAGGTATATATCAACGGGACGATGGAGAGCCGGCTGCCGAACAATCTGAATATCAGCTTCGCCTTCGTCGAGGGCGAATCGCTGCTGATGGGGATCAACGACGTTGCGGTATCGAGCGGATCAGCGTGCACGTCGGCGACGCTCGAGCCAAGCTACGTGCTGAAGGCGCTCGGCGCGGGCGATGACATTGCCCACTCCTCGATCCGGTTCGGGTTGGGGCGGTTCACCACGGAAGAAGAGGTGGACTACGTGGCGGAGAAGGTAATTGATGTGGTCCGGAAGCTGCGTGAGCTTTCGCCCTTATATGAAATGTTCAAGGAGGGCGTGGATCTTTCGAAAGTGCAATGGGCCGCGCACTGACATGAAGGACTCGAGGAAAGGTAGCAACGATGGCATATTCGAACAAAGTTCTGGATCATTACAATAACCCGCGGAACGTGGGGGCACTGGACAAGAACGACCCTCAGGTGGGCACGGGCATGGTAGGCGCTCCCGAATGCGGAGACGTGATGAAACTGCAGGTCAAGGTGAACCCGGCGACGGGCATCATTGAGGACGCCAAGTTCAAGACGTTCGGCTGCGGGAGCGCGATTGCTTCGTCGTCGCTCGCCACCGAGATGCTGAAGGGCAAGACGGTGGACGAAGCGCTCGAGATCAAGAACACGGTGATTGTGAGCGAACTCGCCCTGCCTCCAGTGAAGATTCACTGTTCGGTGCTGGCGGAGGACGCGATCAAGGCGGCTATCGCCGATTACAAGAAGAAGAACAGCGTGGGGGACCACGCGAGAGCGCAGGTGGCGCAATAGACATGGTTGCAACCGAGACAGGGATCCACGTAACCCCCAAAGCGGTGGAGAAGATCCGCCAGGCGTTCGCGCGCGAGGGTGTGCAAGGGGGGTTGCGTCTCGGAGTTCTCGGCGGGGGCTGTTCGGGCTTGAGCTACCAGTTCAAGTACGAGCCAAAGCCGCGGCCGACGGACAACGTTCTCGATTTTGACGGCGTGACGATCTACATTGACCCGAAGAGCATGTTGTTTCTCGATGGCATGACGCTCGACTGGAATGACTCGCTGGTGCACTCCGGTTTCGTCTTCGAGAATCCGCAGGCCAAAAAGAGCTGCGGCTGTGGGACATCCTTCGCAGCCTGACCCGGGCGAAGCGCAAATCGCGCGCTGCCGGCAGTGCGGCGAGTCCTCCGGCGGCGAACTCTTTTGCGCGCATTGCGGCAGTCTCCAACGCCCGGCTACGGATTATTACCTGTTCTTCGGGCTGAAGCGGGCTCTTGCTCTCGACACGGCGGATTTGCAAAGAAGATTCTATGAACTGAGCCGGAAGCTGCATCCTGACCGGTTCACACAGAAAGGCGCGCACGAGCGGCAATATTCCCTGGAAGCCGCGGCGATCCTGAACGATGGATATCGCCTGCTGCGCGATCCGCTGATGCGGGCGGAATATGTACTGAAGCAGGAAGGCTTCGACATTGGCGAGCAGCGGAGTAAGGATGTGCCTCCGGAGCTGCTGGAGGAGGTCTTCGAGCTGAACATGGCGCTCGAGGAACTGCGGCACGGCGACGAGGATGCTCGCGGGCAGCTCGAGGAGGCGCGGGACAGGTTTCTCTCGATGCGCGGATCCATCGACAAGGAACTGGACACGCTGTACCGGCGGTTCGATGACACCCAGGACCGCGCCGTGCTGCAACAGGTGCGGAGCGTATTGAACCGGCGCCGCTATGTGCGGAACCTGGTGAACGAAGTAGAGAAAGAATTGGCCAAGGAAGGCCAGCCAGCGCAATGAGCCAAGTGTTTGACATTGATTTTGGAAGCCATCGCAAGCCGCGGATCGTGGGTATTGATCTGGGGACCAC
>JADLBD010000080.1 GCA_020847975.1 Bryobacterales bacterium
GGCCATCTCATGCCGACACCGGCCGGGCAGGCCAAGGTGGACCGTAATGTGAACATGGGGATCCGGCTTTTTCTAGGCCAACTGCACTGAACTCTCGTCACGTACGCATGCTTGCCGGAAGCTCACGCTGTACTGGATCGGGAAGCCCGTGTATACGACTGTGCTGCCATCTGGGGCTGTCACCGTACCGCTTCCCGTGCCGGCGTTGGCGTAAGCCCAGTTTTCGGTGACATCCGTGGACGTCCCGGTATCGCTGAACTCCTTGTAAGCCAATGTCGCCGTGACCGGTGCGTTCATCAGGACGTTTTCCCAGTTCGGCAACTGTCCATGGCTCCAACGGTAGGTGTACGTTTTGCTTGCCAGTTCCGAACCGTATTTGTCCTGAACGGTCACCCGCTTCAACTCCCCCCATCCAAGCGGAATGTTCGTGGAACCGGCCAGGGAATAGTCGAAGACAAGCTTCTTGTCCACTTGGTCGGGGAATGTGATGCTCTGGAAAACCACCTGGCCGCTACCGTACTGGCATGTGCCAAATGACGAGCAGGAATAGGTCTCGCTGGGCCACACCATCCCTGTCGCTACGTACGTGGCAAGTCCGGTACCGCTTGTCCCAAGTTGCACCGCGGTCCAAGTCCCGAAGTTATAGCCGACTTGGGCCACTCGCCCCATCTGGTCCTGCAGCGTCGTCCAAGGAGAGGCGCCAATCGAGTTCGCAATCGTGATGTAGTTGTCGTTCCGATCGTAGATCCTCTGGTTGCCGCCCAGATTCGGGTTCAATCCCCCTTCCACTTTCGTGCCGTCCTTCATGTACAAAGTCCAAGGATTGTTGTTGATGCCGCCGCTTCCGTAGTCTCCCGTCGTAATGTCCAGGCGCATGTAGCTGCCGTCGGCGCTTAAGTAACTGAGCGTAGCCGGCAGCGCCGGGTTCAACGCCGGCAGCCCGCATCCGTTGTAGATAGCGTTCGGATTCGGATGCACGCGGAAGTACCGCGTGTTGGTCGTGCCGTCATCCCAGCCCTGTATCGGCGTCGACGGCGGACTGGGCAGAAACTCCCTTTTCGAACCGTCGGGAAAGATCACGAACAGCTTGTACTGGTAGATCGCATACTCGGAGCAGGCCGGAATTCCATTGGGGGGCGGCGGCGGGGTCTGTATTTCCAGTTGATACTTCCCTGTAATCCGCCATCCTCCTTCAGGAGCCGGCTCCAGGTCACGCTCCGCGCCGGGTACATCACAGGGGCTTCCCGCCGCGCATCCTTGCGCCACCCTGGCCCGAAATAGCTTCGAGCTATAGACGGGCGTCGAGGCTGGCGCTGAATCCGCCTCGGCCCGGCGGCAGCTTCGCCAGCGGGATCCGGAGTGTCAGCGCCCCGCTCGACACATCGACATTGCCCAGATCTCCAAACGATTGCTCCACCGGTGCGGGTCCCCTCTTCGGGTCCGGCCAGAGCCAACTCTGTCCATGAAGGTACCCCTGCGTCAACGCCAGCGCTATCACCAATCCCGCTGCCACTTGTGTGCCCATCATCGTCCTCCCGGTCTCGCGAAAACGCCGTCATTCTGTTTCGGCTGAAACGCCGCCTGGCGCACCGTCAACCGGAACGCTTCCTTGCCGTCTTCCAGCCGGCTGATTACCCCGGGCAGCGTCTGCTCTCCGAACCGTGTCCACTGATCGAACCTTGTCCGGATGGCCATCTTGCTCGCGCCCGTCTGCACCTCATAGCGAACCTCGTCGAGGTAGCCCGTTTCCGAGTTGAAGTAGTAGTCCTTTATCCGGATCGACCGTGGATTGCTCAATGCCCTCACCGGATCCGCAAACTCATAAATGTCGTGGAACGGCCCCTTATAGTTCGGGGTCTTGCCGTCGTCGTCACGGAAGTGATACCCAAGGAAGGTCGCGGGCACTCCCCACGACATTCCCAGAAAGAACTGTTCCGCGCTATCGTGCAGCACGCTCTCCTGAATTGCCTGATCCACGCTGTCCGGATTGCCCTTGGCGTCCCACGTTTGTCCGTCATAGCCGAAGCTCCGCCGGTCGCCCGATTGCTCATCGAACCGCAGCCGCCCCTGCACCTCATAGATAATCTGCACGGCGGTAGTCGTCTGGGTTTTGCTGGACTCCGTGCCCGGCCGTGTCCAGTCCGCCGTTAGAATCACCCGGTCCTGGCCTGCCTTCGTGATCCGGTTGCCAAGGAAACGCATCTTGTTGGCCGCGCCGTATGGTAGCTGAACAGGCGTCACATAGTCGGATCGCGCGGGTTGTCCCACGGACTGCGCACTTGCTGTCCAGCAGGCCATCGATAAAACCAGAACCAGTTTCTTCACCGCTTCTTCTCCTCCCCGTACAGGCGGTTGCCTCAATACCCGAAATCCCTCAGTATCCCCCGCACAATGAACTTCGAAACCAACCCGCGATTCGCCGCTTGTTCCGGGCAGTAGTTGCCGGCCGCACAACCCGTGAACTGCAAATCCGGGCCTACAACGATTCCAAGGTCCCGAACGCGTTGGATGAATCCAAAGAAGCCGTGCGTCGAGTTGACGTCATTGAAATAGGGGGTGGGTGAATACGGGTTGGGCTCTGTGCCAAGCCCGCCTGTATCGCTTCCCGCCTGGTTGGCGTTCAGGACTATGGCCCTGGCTCGTGCAATGAACACCGCCATCTGACCGTGCGTGACGGAATCTTCCGGGCAAAACGTTGTGCTGGTGCATCCGCCCGTGATCCCCAAGTCCTTCATCCGCTGTGCATAACGCCGGACATCCGTCGAGTATCCGTTCATGTCTGTGAACGGGAAAGGGCCGGAGACGTCAAACCCGTCTCGCTTATTCCTCAACGCGGTATACAAAGCGCGAATGATGAACGTCGCCGCTTGCCACCTTGTGACCGGGTCTCCGACGCAAAAAGTGCTTCCTGTACATCCCGATGTGATGCCGTACTCTTTCATCACGTGGGTGTCGTAGTAGTAAGTATTGCCAAGCGGAGCGTCTGTGAAGGTCGGCAGCGGCATCCGGAGAACTGCAAGGGTTCTCCCCCCTGCCCTGACGTACTCGGTCGTCGGATTCAGGGGATTCAGACTGTACGTCTGCGATAGCGCGGGGTTTCCGCTTGCATAAAGGCAGATGAGTGCAAATCAAAACATCACGGTGTATATCCTCCTCTTCTGGTCGGAGCGTTCCAGCGCGAAACAGCTTTGGATCGACCCTTCAAAAGCAGAATCCAGGCGGGCTTGCTTTGTGTAAGCGTTGAATCCTTCTCCATCCGGGCAAAAACAAACGCAAACTGCGATAATCTTTAGATATATCTCCGGACCTCGGCCTCCACCACAGCCCGACCGCTCCTCCCCCGCTCGAATACCTTCACATCCGGCCGCGTTCCCCCAACAACCGGTCCGAATTCTTTCCGGTCCCGTGCAACCATTTCCATCACCGCGAACCCGCGAACTTCCGTCATCGCTCAACTAATAGGAAAACGGGACGATTCACGGCCCGCCGCCTTCTCCTCGTCCCCCATCGCCGCCGGAGCAAACAGCGGCCGCTTCGGATCCTCATACGTCCCCCGTCCCGCCATCGGAACGATGCAAATCACTCGCTCATAAAGATTTCGCGCATCCACCCGCTGCTGCGCTTCCAGCCGCGCCGCCGGCAATCCACCAGAGAAATCAACAGGAGAAAAAGAAAACGCATGGAACACTTCGCTTGCTCCCGGTGCGCAATTCATGCGCGAATGCCTGCGGTGAAACCGGAACGGCGTCCGGCCCGTGGAAGAAGTTTAGGCGGCGATTCTTCGAAAGAAAAAACGCCAAACAGGAGTTTACGGTCATAAATTCTGCTAGTCAAGAACTATTTATACGAATTATCAAATTGTAATCTGACGTTATATTCGCGTCTTCAGCCCCCCGGCCAGCCGAACTTCTATCTGAATGGAAGTGGTTTGGCCTGCCCCAGCATCCGCCCGCGCCCATAACTTCCCAGCGGCCCCGTTCACAACCAATCGCATTTTCCTAAGCCCCACCCCATCAACCACTTCCACAACCACAACCCCCGCCACCCACCAACCCCCATGCAACAATCCAACCAGAAAGGATTGTATGCGCTCCATGGATACCGAAACCACCAACATCGAAACCCCTGCAACGGACAACCCCCCAACCGGCCAACCCGCTGCCGCCGAGACCCCCACCGAACCACCCCTCACCGATCCACCGCCCACCGGCGAAACCACCACCGAACCACCCACCACCGATCCCCCCACCCCCAAGAAACTCTCCCGCGCCGAAGCCTCCCGCATCAACGGCGCTAAATCCCGCGGTCCCGTCACCCCCGAAGGCAAAGCACGCTCCTCCCAGAACGCACTCAAACACGGCCTCGCCTCCCGCGCCGTCGTCCTGTTCAACGAATCTCACGAGGAATACGACGCCCTTCTCCTCGAATACCGCACCCTCTACAAGCCCATGGACCAGTACGAGGCCGACCGTGTCACCGACATCGTCAACGCCCGCTGGCGCATTCGCCGCATCCAGCGCTTCGAGACCGCCGTCATCGACCTCCAACTCGACGAAACCTCCCCCGTCCTCTACGAGAAGTTCGCTACCATCGACATCACCGCCGTCGAAGCCGCCTCCTTCCAGGACCTCGTTCAGAACTCCCGCGTGCTCGACGTCATCCACAACTACGAATCCCGCTACTACCGCATCCTGGAAAAAGCCGAACGCGACCTCCAGCGCTACCGCCAGACCCGCTCCCAGCGGGTTTCCCGGCAGGTGAAGGAACCCGACAGGCCGTCTCCCAGCCTCTCCTTCTGGCACCGCTTCCTCCCCACCCTCCTCCTCTCTATCTTGTTGACCTCATGCTTCTTTGCGCCCAAACACCCCGCTCCTCCCCCATCCGCCTTCCTCCGCGCAGTCAACCCCGCGCCGCCCGCCCGCACTCTCGCGGCCCCTCCCCAATCGCCCACCCCGCCGCTCGTGCAGCGCCGCCACGGAAAACCGCAGCCCGCTGTTTCACCCTCCCTGCGTTCGTTGTACCCTGTAAGGGAGTTCGCCACCCTTGGCGGTTGATCACCACTCGAAATAAGGAGAGCCGGCGCTTGAAATGGTTTGACTACGTAGCTCCGCGCTCGCTTGGAGAAGCCTTCCAACACGTGGCTTCGCATCCTGGCGCGCGCTTCCTGGCCGGCGGTACTGATCTGCTCGTGCAGATGCGTGCCGGCCGCAAAGAAACTGACCTCGTCATCGACTTGAAGCACATCCCCGAACTGATGGAACTGCGCGATTCCTCCGAAGGGCTCACCTTGGGGGCGGCGGTTCCCTGTTGCGCCATCTACGGCGATCTCGCCGTCAGCCGCGCCTATTCCGCCCTCGCCGGAGTGGCCAGTCTCATCGGCGGCACGCAAATTCAGAGCCGCGCCTCCATCGGCGGCAACCTCGCCAACGCGGCCCCAAGCGCCGATTCCATCCCGCTGCTCATCGCCCTGGGAGCCGTCTGCCGCATCGTCTCCGCATCCGGCGAACGCGCCATGCCCGTCGAAGAGTTCTGCACCGCGCCGGGCGTCAATGCCCTTCGCCCCGGTGAACTCCTGGTCTCTCTCCACATCCCCAAGTCCGGTCCCCGCGCGGCAGCCCAATACCTGCGCTTCATTCCACGCAATGAAATGGATATCGCCGTCGCCGGCGCCGGCGTCAGCCTCGTGCTCGACAACGGAACCATCCGCTCCGCCCGCGTGGCTCTGGCTTCCGTCGCTCCCACTCCCTTGTTCGTCAAGGCCGCCGGGGATGCGCTCGCCGGCAAACCGGCCGAAAAGGAATCCCTCGGCGCTGCCGCCGAACTTGCCCGCGAGGCCGCCCGCCCCATCACCGACATGCGCGGAACGGCCGATTACCGCCGCCACCTCTGTGCGGTCCTCACCCGGCGCGCCCTCGAGGCTGCGCTTGCCAAAGCCAAGGAGAACAACTGATATGCCGATGGCGAAAGTTCGCGTCCAAACCACCATCAACGGAGAAGCCGCCGAATTCCTCTGCGAGCCCCGGCAAAGCCTCCTCGAATGTCTGCGTGACATCCTCGGGCTCACCGGCACCAAGGAAGGCTGCAATGACGGCAACTGTGGCGCTTGCACCGTCCTCCTCGACGGCCGCATCGTCACCTCCTGCCTCGTGCTCGGTGTCGAAGCCGAAGGCCGCGCCATCACCACCATCGAGGGCATCGCGCGCGGCAATCAGTTGCACCCGCTCCAGCAGGCCTTTCTCGAAGAGGCTGCCTTGCAGTGTGGCATCTGCACTCCCGGCTTCATCGTCGCCGCCAAGGCATTGCTCGATCAGGAACCGCATCCCACTGAGGAGCGCATCCGTCTCTATCTCGCCAACAATCTCTGCCGCTGCACCGGTTATGACAAGATCATTCGCGCCGTCCAACACGCGGCTTCGCAAATGGAGGAGGCAAAAGCATGAGCACCACCGAATATTCCGTCATTGGAACGCGCCCCATCCGCCACGACGGCGCGGATAAAGTCACCGGCCGCGCGCTTTACGGAGCCGATTTTCAGATCGCCGGCCTTCTCCACGGCCACGTCCTCCGCAGCCCCCATGCGCACGCCCGCATTCTCCGCATCGACACCAGCAAGGCCGAAGCTCTCCCCGGCGTCAAAGCTGTCGTCACCGCGGCGGACTTTCCCCCCAGCGGCGATCGTCTCGTCGACCTCGGCGAAGGCGAAACCCCGCTCAGCTATATCCGCGGCAACGTCCTCGCCGGCGGCAAGGTCCTCTATAAAGGACACGCCGTCGCGGCCGTCGCCGCCGTCAGCGCGCATGTCGCCGAACAAGCCGCCTCCCTCATCGAGGTTGACTATGAGCCGCTTCCCTGCGTGCTCACCGCCCCCGAAGCCATGAAGGAAGGCGCGCCCATTCTCCACGACTCGCTCAAGACCAGGGAACTCGGCGAAAACAGCGGCCGCGTCAGCAACGTTGCCGAGCATTTCCGCCATGTCCTCGGCGACATCAATCAGGGCTTCGCGCAGGCCGATGTCGTCATCGAACGCGAGTTCCATACCTCCACCGTCCACCAGGGCTACATCGAGCCGCACAATGCCACCGCCCTCTGGAACAACGATGGCCGCGTCCAGGTCTGGTGCAGCACCCAGGGCGCATTCGTCGTTCGTGACACCACGGCCTGCATCCTCGATATCCCGGTCTCCCAGGTGAAAGTCACCCCCATGGAGATCGGCGGTGGATTCGGCGGTAAGATCCCCGTCTACCTCGAACCCGTCGCCGCGGTCCTCTCGAAAAAGTCCGGACGGCCCGTGAAGATCACCATGCCGCGCAAGGACATCCTCGAGGGCAGCGGACCCACGCCTGGCTCCTATATCAAAGTCAAGATCGGCGCGTCCAGGGATGGCCGCATCACCGCCGCTCAGGCCTATCTCGCCTACGAGGCCGGCGCATACCCCGGCGCGATGGTCGGAGCCGCCGCAATGTGCGTCTTTGCCGCCTACGACATCGCCAACGTCACCATCGATGGCTACGACGTGGTCGTCAACAAGCCCAGCACCGCCGCCTACCGCGCCCCCGGAGCCACCAACGCCGCCTTCGCCACCGAAACCGTCGTTGATGAGGTGGCCGAAAAGCTCGGCCTTGACGCAATCGACTTCCGCCTGAAGAATGCCGCCAAGGAAGGCACGCGCCGCGCCGACGGGCCGAAGTACCGCAAGATCGGCTGCGTCGAAGTCCTCGAAGCCATGAAGAACCATCCCCACTACACGGCTCCGCTCGAAGGGCCGAACCGCGGGCGGGGCGTGGCCATCGGCTTCTGGTTCAACGTCGGCCTCCCCTCCAGTGTCACCATCAGTGTCAACTCCGATGGCACCGTCAACCTCGTGGAAGGCTCCACCGATATCGGCGGCACCCGCACCTCCATCGCCATGCAGGCCGCCGAAGTGCTCGGCATCCCCGCCGAAAGCGTTCATCCCTCGGTCGTCGATACGGACTCCATCGGCTTCACCGCCGTCACCGGCGGCAGCCGCACCACCTTCGCCACCGGCTTGGCCGCCTGCGAAGCGGCGCAGGATATCCTCCGCCAGATGAAAGAGCGCGCCGCTAAACTCTGGGAGGTCGATGCCTCCTCCGTCGAATTCGGCAAAGGCTCCTTCAAGAGCAACGGCCACTCCTGTTCCTTCAAGGAACTCGCCGAAAAACTCGCGCAGACCGGCGGTCCCGTCGTCGGACGCGGAGCCGTCAACCCGCGCGGAGCCGGCGGCTCCTTCGCCGGAGTCATCGCCGATGTCGAAGTGGATCCCGAGACCGGCAAAGTCACCATCCTCCGCTTCACTTCCGTTCAGGACGTGGGGAAAGCGATTCACCCCAGCTACGTGGAAGGCCAGATGCAAGGCGGCAGCGCGCAAGGCATCGGCTGGGGGCTCAACGAAGAGTACTATATGAGCGCCGAAGGATCGATGATGAACTCGAGCCTGCTCGACTACCGCATGCCCACTACGCTCGACCTCCCCATGATCGACACCTGTATCGTCGAGGTGCCGAATCCTTCCCATCCCTTCGGCGTGCGCGGCGTCGGTGAGGCCAACATCGTGCCTCCTCCCGCCGCCCTCGCCAACGCCATCTACCACGCCGTCGGAGTCCGCCTGCGCCGTCTTCCGATGAAGCCCTCCACGGTTGCCGAAGCCATCTGGTCGAAGAACCGCTGACCATGGCCACCGTCTATATCCCCGCCCTGCTCCGGCCCCTCGTGGGCCGCGAGCAGGTCGAAGTCGAGGCGGGTACCGTGCGCCAGATCATTGACCGCCTCGAGGAACTCTATCCCGGGGTCCGCGAGCGGCTCATCGATGGCGTCCGCCTCCGCCCCGGCGTCTCCGTCGCCATCGACGGCGAAGTCGAAACCCTCGGCATCCTCGCCAACGTGCCGCCCTCGAGCGAGGTCCACTTTGTTCTGGCGCTTTCAGGCGGTTGATTCCAGCTACAATTAGCCTTCCCATGGACTTTGCCAGGCAGTTGAAAGCCGCCATCAACATCGTCGATGTAGTCGGCGAGGAGGTGCGGCTCAAGCGCGTCGGCTCCAGCCAGCGCTACATGGGCCTGTGCCCGTTTCACACCGAGAAAACGCCGTCCTTTTCCGTCCATTCCGGCATGCAGATCTTCATCTGCTTCGGCTGCGGCGCGAAAGGAGACGTCTTCGAATTCGTTAAGGAGATGCACCATGTGACATTCCCCGAAGCCGTGAAGATCCTCGCCGATCGCTACGGCTTCGAGATGCCCAAGCGCGCCCCGCACGGCGATCGCGAGAGCCGCTTGCGCGAAGCCGTCTACCGCATGAATGAGATCGCCCTGGCGCACTTCCGCGGCCTGCTCACGGGGCCTCACGGCGCTGAGGCCCGCCGGTATTTGCTGGAGCGCGGCGTATCCGCCCCCACGGCGGAGCAGTTCGGCCTGGGCCTCGCCGAGCGCGGCGGCGCGGCCCTCACCCAGATCCTGCAGAAGGAGGGCTTCGCCGAATACTTCGAAGAGTCCGGACTCGTCATGAAACGCCAGGACGGCAGCGGCTTCTTCGACCGCTTCCGCGGGCGGATCATCTTTCCCATCCATAACGAGCAGGGAAAGATCGCCGGCTTTGCGGGCCGAGCCCTCGCCAAAGGCGACGAGCCGAAGTATCTCAATTCGCCGGAAACCGCGGTGTACAAGAAGAGCCTGCTTCTCTACAACCTCAACCGCGCCAGGGAAGCCGCGCGCAAGGAAGGGCGTTTCCTCCTCGTGGAAGGATACATGGATGTCATCGGGCTCTGCTCGGTGGGCATCACGGATGTGGTGGCAAGCTGCGGAACCGCCCTCACCCACGGGCAGGTGAAGCTGATGAAACGTTTCGCTGACCAGGTGATTGTCAACTTCGATCCCGATGCCGCCGGCGCGCGTGGAGCGGCCAAGTCGATTGAAGTGCTGCTCGATGAGAACGCGCGCGTGCGCATCCTCGAATTGGATGAGGATCTCGACCCGGATGAATACGTCCGCAAGCACGGCGCCGAACGCTACCGCGAGTTGGCGTCCCATGCGCCCAACTACTACTTCTGGCTCGCCGATCAGGCCCGCAAGCGCTTTGACAGCCGCACCGCGGAAGGCCGCGGACAGGCGCTTCAGTTCCTGCTTCCCGCCATCCAGCGCATTCCCGATAAGATCGAGCGCGCCGGTGTTGCCGGAGACTTGGCGGCCTATCTCGGCGTGGATCGCGGCATGATCCTCGAGCAGTTCAAGAAGGCTGCGCTCGACCAGCGCGAGCGCAAAACAGCGTTCCGCGAAGAGCCCGTGCCCGCGGTCGAGAAGCTGCTGCTGCGCGCGCTTCTTCTCTACCCGGGCCTGCGCGAAGAACTGGCGCCGCAGTTGGAAAGGGAAGATGTACTATTGGAGTTTCGGCTCCGCCCCGTGTTCGAGACTCTGCTCGCGTTATTCCGTGCGCAGCCCGATTTCGAATACGCCGAACTTGATGCGCGCCTTGAGGATAGCGGACGGAGTCTACTGTCCCGCGTCCTTTTTGCCGATGAGATGGAAGAGACCGGAGACATGGATCAGGCCCGGTTGGACGCGCTTTCCTGCCTGCGGACTCTCGAAGCTAGAACCCGCGAAGGAAAAGTGTCCAGCCTGCAGCGGATGGCGAAGGAGGCAATCGACCGCGGCAACACCAATGAGGCGATGCGGCTCATGGAGGAATTGGATGCCCTCAAGAGGCAGCACAGGCGTGTTCGAACCGGCAGGTAGGCCTTCGCCGGAACGGGCGCTGGCGCGGTGCGATGTTGTAGAATTGTGATGGTTCAGGCTCTTCAGCGGTTAAACGGGACAGCGGTGGCAACGGAGGAAAAATACGGGCGTCTGCAGCACCTCATGCATGTGGGAAA
>JADLBD010000081.1 GCA_020847975.1 Bryobacterales bacterium
CGGCGGCGATGCGGTGCACCGTGCCTCGCACGGGCCATGACGACTCCCACGCAAGCAGCGGCGCGCTCCAGGCCGAGTTGGGGTACTTGAGCGCAAAACCGGTCCAGGCAAGCACGATGAACGATATTGCCAGCATGGCGTGCTGAACTCTCTCGAAGGGGTACATCCGCACTTCGCCCGGCAAACCGGTCTGCGGCCGGACCTGCGCCAAAGGACGGAAGCGCAGCCGGATGAGTTTGCGGACCCAGTCGCCGCCGTGGTGGAGAATCATCAAACCAATAGTGAGGGGGATGACCCCAATGTAGAAAAGCCTGACGTAGCGTACGAAACCGGGTTCCTTATTGCCCTCGAGCCAGTGGATGGTGCCAATGGCGAAACGCGTTCCGGCGCCCGGATGGCATTTGCCGCAGGTCTGCGGCAGATTCTTCGCGTTCGTCATTGACTTCGGGTCCGAGGACGGCAGGATGTCGTGAAAGCCGTGGCAGGAGGCGCAATTGGCAACGGCTTGCGTCCCTCCCTTGGCGGCGAGCCCGTGGAAGGAGGAATCGAATGTCGTGAGGCGATCCGGCGGCAGGCCGAACCGGCTCGCCAGGCGCACGTCGCCATGGCAGCGTCCGCACGTCTCGCGGATGTTGTTCTTGTTCACCGGGCTGGCCGCTTGACTCTTGGCCAGAATGGAATGCTCGCCATGGCAGTCGGTGCATATGGGCGCGTCCTTGACGCCGTTGGCGACAGCAGCGCCATGCACGCTGGCCTTGTAGCGCTCGGCAACATCGCTGTGACACGCGCCGCACGTGTCGGGAACCGCTTTCCGGAACGCTTCGGTAGTAGCTTTCTGAATCTCGTGGCTTCCCCCATGGCAGGAGGTACACTCCGGCGCCGCCCCGTTTCCCTTCTTCAACTCCTGGCCATGGATGCTTCTTGTCTGTCCGCTGGCCTGCGTGTCGTGACAGGTGGCGCAGGCGGGCTTGGGCACATTCGCGGGATGGGGATAGGCCGTGACCTGGTCATGACAGGTGTCGCAGGTCAGCGAGCCATGGACCGACTTGAACAGTTGCTTGGAAGTGTCATGGCAGGATTTGCAGTCGAGAGACGCTTGCTGGGCGGACGCCACGGAAGCAGCGCTGATCAGCGCAATGAGGAAAATTCCAAGCGGTGCCATGCCCATTAGAGTGCAATTCGGCAACCAGAGAGAGGGGAGCGTTTCCTGTGGGATCTTTCAACAGCCCCCTGTTGTGTTTTCCTACAGACGTAAGTTATTGAAAATACGGCGATTGTTGCGCTTCTCTACACATGTGGCGAATTCCACGGCACTAGCGGAAATTGACAGATTCGGGTAACTGATTGAATACAAACCGCCCGCGGATTGGGGCTCGGAGTGCATTCACTCAAAGCGACTGCGGCTTTTTCCCCGCAGATCGGAAAGGGAACTCCAATGACGGTCCTATTTGTTTTGGCGATGTTTCTGGTATTCGCGCTCGTCGACTGGGTGCTGACGCGTGGAAAGGCGACGGCCGAAGAACCCGCCGCGGAGGCAATACCGGTTCGGGATGGCGAATACGTGTATGGGTTCCACTTGCCCAATCGCTTGCGCTATCACCCCGGCCACGGCTGGGCCTTGCGCGAGCGGAAGAACGTCATGCGGTTGGGTATCAGCGATTTTGCCGCCCGGCTGGCGGGCAGGATTGACGTGATCGAATTGCCGCAGCCTGGCCAGTGGGTGAGGCAGGGCCAGCGGGCTTGGAAGCTGCTCCGGGAAGGCCAGACCGCGGAGATGGTTTCCCCAATGGAAGGCGAAGTGCTAGAGGTCAACACGGAGGTGTTGAGAGATCCATCCCTGCTGCGGCGGGACCCCTACGGAGAGGGCTGGCTCATGACCATGCACGTGCCGGACGAAGAGGGAACGGCCCGCAACCTGATTCCCCGCGAATTGATCCGCGGTTGGATGGAGAACGTTGCCGAGCGCCTGTATGCGCGCCAGCCCGACTTGGCGGGCGCGGTGGCAGCCGATCCCGGCCGGCCGGTGGACGATCTGGCCGAAGCCTTGCCAGAAGTGAACTGGCAGCAGTTGACGAAAGAGTTCTTCCTCTAAGGAGAGCATTACCATGGCCTACGCAATTCTTTTTGACAGCACCAAATGTGTGGGTTGCCGTAATTGCGAAGCAGCATGCGCGGAGAAGTGGAAGAACCCCTACAACGAAAAGATCGCCGCCGAAGAGAAGCTTTCCGCCCACAAGTTGACCGCCGTACAGACCAAGGGCGACAAGTTCGTGCGGCGCATGTGTATGCACTGCAATGACCCGGCGTGCGTCTCCGCCTGTCCCGTGGGCGCTCTGCAAAAGACGGCCTCCGGGGCTGTTGTTTACGAGGCGGAGCGCTGTATGGGATGCCGCTACTGCATGGTGGCCTGCGCGTTTCAGGCCCCCTCTTATGAATGGAACGCCGTCCTGCCGCAGGTAAAGAAGTGCAATTTTTGCGCGGAGCGCCAAGCCGCGGGGAAACCCACGGCGTGCGCCGAGGCTTGTCCGAACGAGGCGACGGTTTGCGGAGACCGCGAGGCGATGATCGCTCTCGCCAAAAAACGCCTTGCCGAGGCCCCGGATGCTTATTACCAGAAGATTTACGGGATTGACGAGGTGGGTGGAACTTCGGTTTTGATGATTGCCGCCGTGCCCTTCGAGCAGTTGGGGCTGCCGGCGAATCTGCCGCGCGAAGCGCTGCCGCGGAGGACATGGAAAGCCCTCGAAACGATACCCAGCCTGGTTTCGGTGGGCAGCGTGCTCCTCGGCGGGGTGTATTGGATTACGCACCGCAGGGACGAAGTGGCCAAGGCGGAAGGGAGAAGATCATGACAACCATAACGATGGCCCGGCCTCGGGTGAGATTCTGGCATCTGGTGTTCTACATACTGATAGCCGCCGGGTTGTATGCAAGCTGGCTGCGGTTCAGCGGCGGACTGGGCGCGGTGACCAATCTGAGCGATGCATTTCCGTGGGGCATCTGGATCGGGTTCGACGTGTTGTGCGGGGTCGGTTTGGCGGCCGGCGGGTTCACGCTGGTAGCCACGGTGCATATCTTCAACATCGAAAAATACAAGCCCATCCTGCGGCCGGCAGTGTTGACGGCGTTCCTGGGCTATCTGCTTGTCATTCTGGCGTTGCTTTTCGACCTCGGGCGGCCGGACCGGATCTGGCATCCCCTGATCATGTGGAATCCGCGCTCGGTGATGTTCGAAGTGGGCTGGTGCGTGACGCTGTACACGACGGTGTTGTTCCTCGAGTTCCTGCCGGCTGTGTTCGAAAGGCTGCGTTGGAAAGTGGGATTGAGTTGGATGCGGGCAATCTCCGTGCCGCTGATGATTGCGGGGGTCATCCTGTCGACCCTGCACCAGTCCTCGCTCGGCAGCCTGTTCCTGCTGGTGCCGCACAAGCTGAACGCATTGTGGTATTCGCCCTACCTGCCTTTGTTCTTCTTCACCTCAGCAGTGGCTGTGGGCCTGGCGATGACCATCTTCGAGTCGTGGCAATCGAGCAAAGCGTTCGGACGCCATTTGGAAGCGCCGCTGCTCAATAGCCTGGCGCGGGTGCTGGCCGTGGTGCAGAGCACCTATCTGGCGATGCGGCTGATGGACCTGTGGAACCGCAGGATGTTCGCGCGCCTGGCGGAACCGGGCGTGGAGACGTACCTGTTCCTCCTCGAGATGGGGCTGATGGGGCTGCCGTTGATCCTGTTGTTCCAAAGCAGGGTGCGGCACAATCCGCGGGCCCTCTACTGGGCGGCCATCATGGTGATCTTCGGCTTCGTCACCAACCGGCTCAACGTGAGCGTGACGGGAATCGAGCGCGCCGCGGGCGTTTCCTATTTCCCGAAGTGGACGGAGATCGCCGTGACGTTGTGCATCATTGCCGTGGGATTCGGATTGTTCCAACTGGCGGTCCGGCGGTTGCCGGTATTCGAAGAGCAGGAACACGCAGTTGGCGGGAAGTTAGTAACGGCGCGCGCCGCCTGAGGCGCGCCGCTTCGAGTGGCGCTTTATGAAACTGGCAGTGAAGCTGGCGATTGGATTGATGCTGGCAACGGCGCTGGTCTTCAGTGTGTATGCCTGGCAGTTGCTGCGCGTAGAACGCCGCAACGCCGAGCAACTGGTGACGGCCAGCGCCGAACGTGTGGGCGATATCATCCGCCGCAGCACGCGCTACCAGATGCTGCGCAATGACCGCGAGGCGCTGTACCGCATGATTCGCGACGTCGGCAGCGAACCCGGCATCCGCAGGGTAAGAATCTTCAGCAAGACGGGCGAAATCCGGGTCTCCACGGACGATGCCGAGCTGCATCGCGTGGTGGATAAGACCGCCGAAGCCTGTTACGGCTGTCATGCGCAGGCCGCTCCCATCGAGAAACTGAAGCGCGCGGACCGGGCGCGCGTCTTCACTGCCGGCGGGGAGCGCGTGCTGGGTGTCATCATGCCGATCGAGAACCAGCAGGATTGCTGGTCGGCGGAATGTCACGTGCACCCCCGTGAGCAGAAGGTGCTGGGGGTGATTGACACGCACTTGTCATTGGCCGCTGTGGATGCGCAGATGGCCGAGCACAACCGGCTGCTGGCCCGATTCACCGCCGCGGCCGTGACCCTGGTCGTGATATCGAGCATCCTGTTCATCTGGCTGATGGTCTACCGGCCTGTGCAGGATCTGGTGAAGGGAATCCGCCGCGTTGCCGCCGGAGATCTGGAACGTGCCATACCGGTGAGGTCGCGCGACGAGATCGGGCAGGTGGCCGGCGAGTTCAACCACATGATGGAGGAATTGAAGTCGGCGCGGACGGAAATTGAAGAGTGGACGCGCACGCTCGGGCAGCGCGTGGAACGCAAGAGCCGGGAACTCGAGCAGGCGCATCATTCACTCCTCCAGAGCGAGAAACTGGCCAGCGTGGGAAAGCTCGCGGCCACCGTAGCCCACGAGATCAACAATCCGCTCTTCGGGATTCTCACCAACGCACGGCTGGCCAAGAAAATGGTCAGCGGTTCGGAACTGGCCTCGGAGCAGAAGACGAAACTCACGGGGCGCCTCGATACGGTCGAGCGCGAAAGCCAGCGCTGCGGGGAGATCGTAAAGAACCTGCTGATGTTCTCGAGACAGGCTCCTCCGCGCATGGAAGAGGTTGCCATCGGCACCGTCGTCGCGCGCGCGGTGGCCCTCGTGGGGCATTCCTTCGAGTTGCAGAACATCGAGTTGCGGATGGAACTCGACGACCACGGTGTGGCGGTGCGCGGCGATGCGGGGCAACTGCAACAGGTGCTGCTGGCGCTGCTCGTGAATGCGGGCGACGCGATGCCGCAAGGCGGGCAGGTGGTGATCTCCACGGAAACGGCGGGGCAGGAGTTGGTGATGCGGGTGCGCGATAACGGACCCGGGGTTGCCGAGGAGTTGCGAGACCGGATCTTCGAGCCGTTTTTTTCCACCAAGGAAGACGGACAGCGCACGGGGCTTGGATTGGCCATTGCCTCGGGGATTGTCGAGCAGCACGGCGGCCGCATCGAGTTGGTTTCGCAAGTGGGGCAGGGCAGTGAGTTCGTCATTCATCTGCCTGTTGCCGCGGCGGAGATGGCCCAGGCGCGGGGAGAGAAACAATGAACAGTTCGCGAGGAGCGATCCTGATTGTGGACGACGAGCCTGTAGTCCGGGAATCGCTGGAGCAGTGGTTTGCGGACGAGGGCTACCAGGTGCAGACAGCGGCGAACGGAAAAGAGGCGCTGGCGGCGCTGGCGCGGCGCCCGTTCGATGTGGCTCTGCTCGATATCAAGATGCCGGGTATGGACGGTATGGAACTCCAAGGCCGCCTGAAGGAGGCGGACCCCAGCCTGCCCGTGATCATCATGACCGGATACGCGGCCGTCGAGACGGCGGTGCGGGCGTTGAAGCAGGGCGCCTACGACTACATCACCAAACCCGTGGATCCGGATGAACTCTCTCATGCCGTGGGCAACGCCATTGCGCACAACAAGGCGCGCAGGGAACTGGAGCAATTGCGCGAAAGCATGGAGGAGATCAATCCCGCCCCGGACCTGATCGGCGGAGGCGCGGCAATGCAGCGGCTGAGAGAGTTCGTCGACATGGCCGCGCCCACTGATTCTACAGTGCTCATCACCGGCGAGAGCGGGACGGGAAAAGAGGTGGTGGCCCGGGCCATCCATCACAGGAGCATGCGCCGCAACATGCCGATGGTGGTCATCCATTGCGGCGCCCTCACCGACACGCTGCTCGAGAGCGAACTGTTCGGGCATGAACGCGGCGCATTCACCGGCGCGCAGTACCGCAAGAAGGGCAAGTTCGAAGCCGCTGACGGCGGGACCGTGTTTCTCGACGAGATCGCCGACATCAGCCTGCGGATGCAGACCGACCTCCTCCGGGTGCTGCAACAGAAAGAGATTGTCCGTGTCGGCGGGAACCAGACCATCAAAGTCGACTTCCGCTGCATCGCCGCGACCAACAAGAGGCTGGAAGAACTGGTGCAGGCCGGCGCGTTCCGTCCAGACCTCTACTACCGGTTGCACGTGCTGTGCGTCGACATGCCTCCGCTGCGCGAGCGGCGCGAAGATATCCCTCTGCTGGCGGAACACTTTCTCAAGCGGCTCTGCGTATCGACGAACCGTACGGCGCTGCCTGAGCTCAAGCCGGCCGCGGTGGAACTGCTCACGGCATACGACTGGCCCGGCAATGTGAGAGAACTCGAGAATGCCGTGGAAAGGGCGCTGGTGGTGACGCGCGGGCCTGTCCTCGATGAAGAGGCATTTGCCTTCCTGGGACGGAGGAGGCCGGCAACGCCCGCGGCGGGTCAGACGCTCGAGGAGGTCGAGAAGGCGCACATCCTCGCCGTGTGGGAACAGTGCGAGGGCAACCATTCGAAAGCGGCGCGGACCCTGGGAATTGACCGCACGACTCTGTATGCGAAGTTGAAGCGCTACGGTGCAAAGTGATCCACGTGTTGGGCATCGGCGAAGGCGTGGGCATCGAGGCGCTCGATCAAATGGCGGCGCGCCTGGCGCGGGAGTTGCGCGTGGGCGTGCGCGTCCGGGACGGCCGGCTCGATCCGGGCTTTGCCTTCGATCCCGTGCGGAAACAGTGCCACGCCACGGCCCTGCTCCGGTACCTGTCGTCGGTTTGCGAAGTTGGCAGCCGGCTGCTCGGAGTGACTGCGGTGGACCTCTATGTCCCCATCTTCACCTTCGTCTATGGCGAGGCGCAGGTGGCGGGACGTTGCGCCGTGCTCTCCGCCCACCGCCTGCGCCAGGAGTTCTACGGCCTGCCGCCGGATGAGGACCTGTTCGGCGAAAGGCTGGTCAAGGAAGCGCTGCACGAGTTGGGCCACACCTACGGATTGCGGCACTGCCAGGATTGGCGCTGCGCAATGTCTTCAAGCACAACGATCGAGCGCCTGGATCTCAAAGAGGGGCGCTATTGCGTCCGGTGCTGGAAGGCCGCGGTGGGCGCGGAGTAGACGCGCCGAGTGTGGCTCCCCGCACAGCCCATTTTCCACCGCCATTCCGCTCCGAAATACCGCCCAGGCTGTATAAGTCAAAACCCGCCCTGAAACGTCCACTAATGTGGACGCAGTAGTCAACTGACGGTTCCACCAGGAGGAAGACAAATGACTCAAAATGGATCGAGGTTCCGTCATCAGATGCTGATTGGCGGTCTCCTCGCGGTTTTCGGAATAGGCGCAGTCGTCGGAGCAGTAACCGAACATAAGGCTCAGGTGCAGAATGCGCCTCCGGTGATTTCAGTCCGCTCCCCGCAAACGGCGCAGCCGGCGGAAGGCTTCCGCGCGGTGGTGAAGCGGGATTTACCCGCTGTCGTCAACATCTCCACCTCGAAGGTGGTCAAGGTATCGAGTAACGATTTCGGATTGCCTTTCAATGACCCGTTCTTTGAACAGTTCTTCGGCCGCATGCCTCGCCAGCGGCCGCCCCAGAGCGAACGGGAACACTCCCTCGGCTCGGGCGTCATTGTCTCGCATGACGGGTACATCCTCACCAACAACCATGTCGTCGAGAAGGCAACCACCATTACCGTGGCCCTCTCCGACAAACGCGAATTCAAGGCCAAACTTATCGGCGCCGATGCCAAAACAGACCTCGCCGTTTTGAAAATCGACGCCAAGGACTTACCCACCATGACCTTCGGCGACAGCGCGAAGGTGGAAGTCGGCGATTACGCGTTAGCCATTGGTAATCCGTTCGGCGTTGGCCAGACGGTGACTCTCGGCATTGTCAGCGCTACCGGCCGCGGCAACCTCGGGATTGAAGACTACGAAGATTTTATCCAGACGGACGCCGCCATCAACCCCGGCAATTCCGGAGGCGCGCTCGTCAACTCCCAGGGCGACCTGATCGGCATCAACACGGCGATCATCTCCCCGAATTCCGGCGGCAACAACGGCGTAGGATTCGCCATCCCCGCCAACCTGGCGCGCAACGTGATGGATCAGATTGTCACCAAGGGCAAAGTAACCCGCGCCTACCTCGGCGTTTCCCTCCAGCCCGTAACCCCGGCGCTGGCCAAGGGCTTCGGCCTCAAGGAAACGATGGGCGCTGTTGTCGCGGATGTGACCCCGAACACGCCGGCCTCCAAGGCTGGGCTCCAGTCCGGCGACGTGCTGTTGGCCGTCAACGGTAAGCCCATCGAAGACTACAACCAGTTCCGTCTGCATATTGCCATGATGCCGCCTGGAACCACGGTGAACCTGAAAGTGCTGCGCGGCGGGACGTATAAGGAGATTCCCGTGAAACTCGAGGAGATGCCGGTCAACTACGGATCTGCCAAGATGGGGCGTTCGGGTCAGGAGCAACCCGGAACCGGTCTGATGGACGGTGTGAGCGTGCAGAATCTCGATCCACAGACACTGCGCAGCCTCAATCTGCCCGCAACCACCACCGGCGTCGTGGTGACCGATGTGGGTGGAGCCAGCGCCGCCGCCGCTGCCGGATTGACCAGCGGCGATGTCATTCAGGAAGTGAATCATCAGAAGATCAACAATGTGAATGAATTCCAGACAGCGGTGGCCCATGCCGGCGGTACCGTACTGCTGAGAGTGAACCGCGGCGGCAGCACGCTTTTCCTCGCCATAGAATCCCGTTGACGCTGCCTACTCCGATCCGCCATGCCTTCCGGTCTCCGCAAGAGGCCGGAAGGTGTGGCGGTTTTTTTTTTGCTGCTATAAGGCGAAATCCGCCACCAGCGGCAAGTGATCCGAAGCGATCAGTGACAGCCGGCTGTGGTGAAAGAACGCGTCTCTGGCCTGCAGAGTATGTTCGTAGTAGATGTAATCCAGGTGGAGAAACGGAAGCAGCGCCGGATAGGTGCGGCGGCGGAACAACGGCAGTTCCAGATCCACCCGGCGCAGTTCCTCGGTCAGGGTGTGGGTGACCAGTCCGCGCGTCCACTCGTTGAGATCGCCCATCACGATTCGCTCGCCGCTCAAGTCTGGCGCGCGGAGAACACGGTGTTCCATCAGCGCCCGCGCCTGAAAGCGCCGCTCGAAGTACCCCGTCCCCAGGTGCAGGTTGAAGAAATGCAGCGAGCGGCCGTTCACGGCAATGTCCGCCCGCAGCACGCTGCGCTCTTCCCTGCCGGTATGGGTGATGTCGACGTTGTGATGGCCATCGACGGGAAATCGGGATAGCAGAACGTTGCCGTAGGTACCCCCATGCAGTTTGCGCGCTTCGGCATGAATGAAGCGCATCTCGAGGGCTTCAGCGATATACCGCGACTGGTCGGCTTCGGCGCGATGGTTCTCGACGCTGTGCACTTCCTGCAATGCCACCACATCGGCATTGATCTCCTCGAGCACCCGCACGATGCGCTCGGGGCGGACTCGTCCGTCCATTCCCTGGCACTTGTGAATGTTGTACGTGGCTATACGGATAGTCTTCATACCTGGTCCTGTAGTAAAGACGCGAATAACTCCCCGGCGCGCACATGCAGACCCCGCCGGCGCCATTCGACCAAGTCCACGCGCCGGCAATTCTCCAGGTCGCGGTAGAAGATGCTCCGTAGTTGATCCACATACTCCTGATCATGGAAGCAAACATTTGTTTCTTCGTTGAACCGGAAAGAGCGGTTGTCGAAGTTCGTGGTCCCTACGGTGGCCCAGATGTAATCCACCAGCATCATCTTCTGATGGAGCATGGTGGGCAGGTATTCGTAAATCTCCACACCGGCCTCGAGCAGCCTTCCATACAGCCGGACGCTGTTCTGCCGCGCCCACCACGCATCGTTGTGCGCGCCGGCCACCATCACCTTGACATCGACTCCGCGCTCGACGGCGTCCTCGATCCTCTCAATGGCGAGCGGTCCCGGGACGAAGTACGGATTGGCAATGTAGATGCACTCCCGCGCCGACATGATGCCCAGCGCATAAAGTATGGAAGCGGTGTATTGGTCGCCTTTGGGTGAACTGAGCACCGTTTGCAGTTCCACGGGACCCAAGGGTTCCGGAACGGGATAGTACTCCGGCCCCGTGACTACTTCGCCCGTGGCTTCGAGCCAGTTCGAAGCGAACCCAGTCTGGAGCGGGACCACCCCCGGCCCCTCCATCCGAATCTGCAGGTCTCGCCACTCCGACGGGTTGCGCGCCGCTCCGCGCCAGTGGTCATCAATTCCCGCCCCGCCGGTGAAGGCAATCCGCCCGTCGATAATGAGGCTCTTGCGGTGGTTGCGGTGGTTGACGCGATGCAGATCGTACCATCTGATGGGTCGGTACCACCGGATCTCGCATCCTGCCGCCGTGAGGATACGGAGAATCTCGCTCCCAATGCTCGCCGCCCCCACCGCATCAAGCAGAAGTTTCACGTTGACCCCCTCTACCGAGCGGGCCGCGAACGCCTCCGCGAATTGCCGGCCGATCTCACTGGCCGAAAATATGTATTGCTCCATCGTGATGGAGTACTTCGCCTGCGAGATGGCGGCGAGCATCGCGGGATAGAATTCCTCGCCGTTGTTGAGGATCTCCAGGCGGTTGCCGCCGATCATCGGGACACCCGTGGCGCCGGCAACCGTGCTCAGAAACTCCGCGGAATCCGTGCCGAAGTCCTCGTCCACCCGCATCCGCACTTCCCGAATGTAGGGCCGGAAAACCACGAATGTGAAGCTGACCACGAAAGCAGCCGCTGCCGTGATGTACCAGCGGTGGTAGAGCAGAGCGGCGGAGAAAAGCAGCCAAAGCGTGGCGGAGCGAATCAGGAGACGGATGCTATCCCATACGTCCCGCGCCCGCTGCCGGACCGGACGGCCGGGCACCGGGTGGAGCCGCGAGATTCCCCGCGCTGGAAAGTTGATGTGACGCCACTGCGGCGGGCGCTTCCGGCGCCTTGGCGGTGTTTGCGTGGGAACCCGCGGTTCATTCATTGCAGGGTGATTCTACCCTCAGTCTACATAACAAGCGAAAAGCCGCGCATCGCGCCGAGGCTTTTCCCGAACTTGATTTTCGAACCGGGAGATCAGACCCGGCGGAACTTGCGCTTACCAATCAGGAGCAGCCCAACCCCCGATCCGAGGAACAGCAGCGAGGACGGTTCCGGAGTAGGTAACTCACCGCCGCCCACGGGACCGGTAATGTCAATCGAATTCGAGGGAACGGTAAGAGACAGCGTCTGCCCGCCGTCCAGCGAGAACTGCGACACCGTCAACGTGAACACCCATGAATCGAGCGACATGCCGGCGGAATCCAGCACGTAATTGAACGTGTTGAAGTTCACAGTATCCGTCGAGTTCACCGTGGTGCCAGGATTCACGTACCAGGGGCTCGTCTCTTGAATCGGCGTCAATCCGTTTAACTGCAGGCTGAGCACGTACGTGATCTGGCTGAACGCATCCGTAGAGTCCACACTGAATTGAAAATTGACAGGGAAACTGACTATGGACGGATCGAAACTTCCGCCGGCCTGCCCACTCACCGTTAGCGTAATGGTTGCGTTCCCGGTGTAGCCAGTGTCAGTGACGGAACACGGCGACGTAGTGAAGATCTTCACTCCCGTCACGCCGTTCACATCGGTGAGCGAGGAAGTGGAAACCGCACCGCCGTCGCAACTGGCGGAATCAGGAATAAACGTAGCGGCCTGGGCCCCGAGAGCCGCCACCGCCAGAGAAACAAGGGGAAGAGCGATTGTTCTCCGGGCTCTGCTGAAAATTTGTTCGAGACGATCGTGAGAGGTCATAACGGACGTGTGCTCCTGGCAACCGGGTGTTATACACCGGTAACACAAAGAGAATCGGTGGAACCGGCCCGTGAGATTACATCAAGATACCCCTCTAAGTCGAAGTTCCGCTTTTCCTTAGTTCACCCTAGAACCGGCCTCGTAGGAACACTGCTTCCCACCCTCAGCCGTTTGCCTCAATCGCCGCATATTGCCGCAGCATCTCCAGAAACGCTTGCTTCGCCACCGGCCTGGTGAGGTACGCCGAACAGCCCGCTGCTCCCCCCTCCTGGATCTGCGTTTCCTGCTCTTCGCCGGAAAGCACGATGATCGGCGTGCGCGGCCGTCCATTCCCGGTTTCCCATTCGCGGATGGCTCGCGTCGCGGTAAAGCCATCGAGCACCGGCATCGTAACGTCCATGACCACCGCATCGTAGACGTTGCGTTTGGCCAGTTCCACTGCCTGCGCGCCGTCACAGGCCCTCGACACCTGGTAGGACTGGCCGCGAAGGTACTCCTCGAGGAGACTCCCGGCGCTGTTGCCGGCCACGAGGATGCTCCGCAAGGAGCCTGCCGGGACCTCCAAAGTCAATGCGATCGTGACCCGGATTCCGTCCTCAAGAGAAGGCTCGCAAGTCATCGTGCCGCCTAGGCCGGCAACCAGTTCCCGCACGAGCGCGCGATCCAGCCTGTCTTCCTGAGCGCCATCGGGAACGGGCTCCAAAGGCCGATCCTCCCAAGGACTCTGCGTGGTAACACGAAACCGCACCGTGGACAGACCCGCCCAGGCGGACGATTCCGCCTCGGCGTGAAAAATGACGCGCCCCATTCGGGCCCGCCCGATCCCGTTCTCCAATACCCGTGAGAGGATCTCTTCCAGCCGCGAGCGGTCGGAAATGACCGTGCGGGGAACCTCCGGCGACGCCGATGCTTCGAGCGCTACCCCCTTCCGCAAGGCAAGGACGCTCATCAACTCGATCACCTCCTCCACCACTTCGGCCAGATCAAACGGGGCGCGAACCGCGGGATCGTCCCCGGATTGCAGCACCCGGCGGATGTCGTCCATGCGGCGGAGGAATTTGTCGGCCCGGGCGCGGCAGGTTCGCACGCATTGGCGTTGATCACTCGTCAGCAGACCCTCCGATATGACGTGAAGCATTCCTAACACTGCCTGCATCGTGTCGCGAGCTTCCGATTCGAGAATAACCATCAGTTGGGAGCGATCGAGTTCGTTTGGCAAGTATCTCCTCCTTCCATGCCGGGCAGACTTCCGCGCGGGTTCTCGCCGAACCTATCTCCACGATGAATTCGCGGCCCGAGCCGAACTGATAGAGAAATACTCCACGAACCTCCTGCGGCGTTCGGGGGACTCGGCTCCCGATGCGCCCTGGAGGATGCGGCGGGCGAGCGCTTCCACCTGTTCTCCCAAGGCGCACCCCGGACGCAGCGGCTCCCCCTTCCGCACCGACTCGGCCACCGCCTTCTCGTCGTTCGGAAGCGCATGGCGGACCGGGAGTTGCACCACGCTCTCGATATCCGCGATACCCAGCGCATGGCGCGCTCCGGAACGGTTGAGCACCAGCGCCAACCGGTCCGTCAATCCCAGCTTGGCCGCCAGTTCATACTTGCGGCGGGCCATGTGTAGCCCGGAAACATCCGGCGTGCAGACCAGAAAAATCTGCTTGGCGCAGGCGAGCGTCTCCACTTCGTGCTCGTCCATGCTCCCGGGCAAGTCCACCAGCACTACCGGGTATTGCGTTTGCGCAAAGTGGAGCAGGTTCAGGAAATCCGAAACCGGCCTCGCCCTTGCGTATGCGGCGGGCGACGACCCGAGCACATCGAGAAAGCCACGCTCGGAAACCAACCTCGTCCACAACTCCTCATTCATCCATTCGCTCTGTTCGAGGGCATCGAGCACGGAACTTTGTCCGTCGAGCTGGAGCAGAAATGAGGTGATCCCGAGCTTCAGGTCGAAGTCGGCCAGGAGTGTTCTCTTCTGCGACAGGCGCGCCACGGCTGCCGCCGTACTCGCCGCAAGGGTGCTGGCTCCTGCTCCGGGCTTGGCCGGAGTGAACGCATAAACCTCGCCCGCACCCGTCCCCGCCCCTGCCGGACCCTTCAGTTTCCGCCGCGCCCTCATCAGGGCGGCCTCCATCTCCGCGGCGTCGAAAGGATGGGTGATCACCTCGCGCACCCCCAGCCTCATCAATCCGAGGAGTTCCTCCCGCTCATTGCCTGCGTCAATCGCTATCCGTTCCGCCCACGGGTAGCTGGAGTCAATTTCCGCCGCCACCCGCATGGCCTGGGAGGGGTCGGCCAAATCGAGAAAGACCACACAGCCCGGTTTGGCTTCATGGAGGCGTGACAGACTGCGCGCGTCGGGATAATCGTAGACCATCCATACCGCCTCCAGCCCGGCAGCCCCCTCCAGGGCATGCTGCAGGTCGTTTGCTATGGAACGCCGCGGTGAAATGATAGCGCAGATCAGGGGACCCTCTCTTTCCAAAGCACGTATCGGCCCGAGGAAAGGGGGCTTGAGCGGCGGCACTACTTTCTCGCCGTCTTCTCACCCGCCGTTTTCGTTGACTCCCGCCCCTGCGATTGGCTATATTGCTCTCAGTTCGCGTCTTATCCAGACAATTCCAATTCCACGATTTCCCAATCCCCCAAGGAGTGAATGAATCATGAGCGATGCCGCCCTCACCGGGGCTGAATTCAAACAACAGTTGCGCGAAGGCCGCCCCAAAATGGGCCTCTTCGTCAATTCACATAGCCCCACCGTAGCCGAGCAACTGGCCCACAGCGGGTATGACTGGCTTCTCGTCGACACCCAGCACGGACCCATGGGTTATGAAAAGCTCTCCGCGATGATCGCCGCCATCGGCACCGGAGGAGCCAAGTCGATGGTGCGCGTGGCCGGATTTCATGACCGGGCCGGCATCCAGCAGGCGCTCGACCTGGGGGCGGACGGCGTCCTCATTCCCTACATCAACAACGCCGAGGAAGCTCGCCAGGCCGTATCCTGCGCCCGCTACCCCACCGTCGGGACGCGCTCAGTCTACTTCCCCCAGCGCAGCACCAACAAGGCCGGTCTGCTCGGCTACGTCGGCAACGCCAACGCCAACATCATCGTCGCCTTGCAGGTGGAGACTGCCTCCTGCATCACGAACATGGCGGAAATCGCCGCGGTTCCCGGCGTGGACATTCTCTTCCTGGGGCAGAACGACCTCTGCATGTCGATGGGGCTCTATGAGAAGTACGAGTTCCCCCACATGTACACCTCGCCCGAATTGAACGCCGCCACCCAGATCCTGGTCAACGAGGCGCGCAAGAACAACGTCATCCTCGGCCTCTTCCTCTTCGGCGCCACCCGCGTCGGCGAATTTCTCGACAAGGGGTTCACCTTCATCAGCGTCGGAAATGATCTGCATCACATCCTCACGCAGGCAGGCGCCTATGTGAAGGACATGGAAGCGGTCTCGCGGGAGAAGGGAAAAGCCTGGAGCCGCCGCCCCTCCTCTCTCATATAAACTCCGCGGAGGAAGTGGTGGCGGAGACGCTGATGATGGACGAACGCGAATGGGAACTCAGGCAAAGGCCCTCCTGCCGGAGTTGAGGCCGCCGCGCCCCGTGGAGCCTGGCGGGAACCGGCCCCGCTCCGCCCGCGAGCGAATCGTCGCGGAATCGGGTAGAATGCCCCCATGTTACGGACCGTTCTCTCACTCGCTCTCCTCGGCCTTGTCTGCCCGCAGGCTTACGCCCAATTGAAAATCGTCGTCACCGGCAGCGGGGTAAGCTGGATCCCCGACATGAAGCAGGTCGCTCCCGGAGTCGACTTCGTCGAGGGGCGGCCGGACAACGTAGTCAAGGAAGTCGCCGGCGCCGATGCGATTCTCGGCGAGATCAACCCCGAGATTTTCCGCGCCGGTAAGAAGCTGAAATGGGTCCACATCTACAGCGCCGGTGTGGAGCGCTATCGTTTCCCCGAATTCATCCACTCCAACATCACGCTCACCAACGCGAAGATCGTGCAGGGGCCGGAAATTGCCGACCATGCATTTGCCCTGCTGCTTGCCCTGACGCGCGGCATCAACCGGGCGGTGGCCGAGCGCGGCAAGGAAGAGTTTCCGCATGAACGTTGGAAGGCGATCGAACTGCGCGGCAAAACGGCCGTCATCATCGGCGTGGGCGGCATCGGCTCACAGATTGCCGCTCGCGCGGCGGGTTTCGGTATGACCGTGATCGGCGTCGATCCGAAGGATATTTCGTTCCAGCCATCCATCAGCTATGTGGTGAAGCCGGACCGCCTCGATACCGTGCTGCCGAAGGCGGACGTGGTATTCATCTCCGCCCCGCACACGCCGCAGAGTGAGAAGATGATGGGCCCGAAACAGTTCGAACTGATGAAGCGCGATTCCTATTTCATTGCCGTGTCGCGGGGCAAGCTCTACGATGCGGGAGCCCTCGTCAAAGCGCTTGACGAAAAGCGGGTCTCCGGCGCGGGGTTGGACGTGACCGACCCCGAACCGCTCCCCAAAGGGCACCCCTTGTGGAAGTTCGACAACGTCATCATCACCCCGCACATCGCCACGGTGTCCGACATGGTGGGCGGCCGGTATCGCGAACTGGTGCTCGACAACGTGGCGCGATTCGCCAAGGGCGAACCGCTGCGCAACGTGGTCGACAAAGTGAAAGGGTATTAGCTCAGAACGTGGTCGAGCGCTTCCATGAAGAAGTACTCGCCCCACATGACGCTTTCATCGACGCCGAGATCCTTGTGGACGTGGTAGACGCCGCCCTTGAGGATGCCTTCATAGTCGGGGTCGCCTTCGCCCAGGTGGTTCTCACATAGCGTACGCAGAATGTGGGTGGCCGTGCACCAGTAGAAGTGCCCCTTGACGGGATCGTGCAGCAGCCTGGAGAGCCGCAGCAGTCCGGAAGCGGCGATGGCGGCCGCGGAAGTGTCCATCAGCTTGCGGCTTTCCACCGGCGCGTTGTAATCCCACGGCGGCACGCCGTCCGCATTCGAGTGAGTGATGTAGTAATCGGCGCAGCTTTCCGCCGTCTCGAGAAAGCGCGGGTCGCGGCTGTACTCGTAGGACGTGCTAAACCCGTAGAGCGACCAGGCGAGTCCTCGCGACCAGCAGGAATCCCCGCGAAATCCCTGATGCGTGCCCTGGCGCAGAAACTCGCCGGTCTCCAGATCGAACAATCCTTCGTGCGCCGTCGAGCCGTCGCCGCGCACCAGCACGCGCCGCGTCGTGAGGCAGTGCCTCAGGGCGATGTCGCGCAACTTCCGGTCTCCCGTCTCGCGCGCGGCATAAAAAATGATTCCCACGTTCATCATGATGTCGATGAACAGCGAGTTTTCCGCCACGAACGAGCGCAGATAGTAGCCTTTTTCCTTGAATCGCAGCGCCAGCGTCCTGCCGGCCTGCACAATCACCTCCTCGAGCGCCGGGTCTTTGGTGAGCCGGTACCAGCGGAAATACGTGGAGAGAAAAATAAATCCGAGATCGTGGACATCCCGGTCGTGCTTGCGCGGCTCGAGGGGCGTCGTATAACGGATGGCCTGCTCCCGCCAGTACTTCTCCTCCGCCGTCCCGTTGCCGCCGCTGTGCTTGCGATAGATCCACATCATCCCGGGCAGGAAGCCGTCGCACCAGTGCGTCCAGGCGGGGCCTTCGTGCTTCCACCGCCCTTCTTCGGTGTAAATAGGGTAGAAGTCGGGGTGAGTCTCAATGAGCCTCTTGACTTGCCGCTTGCCAAATTCGAGGGCGTGCTCAAATAACGCCCGGTTAGTTTCCGGCTCGAACTGTATCACTTGGTTTCCTCGGTGGGTGCTAGGGTTCGCCAGGAAGTCGAGATTCCGGCGGGCAATTTCGCCTTCTCACCCTTCAGATAAAGAATACCAATCCGGGGGTTGGTTTCGGTAGGTTCGGGTCCGGTGGGATAAAAACCCGGCCGGCGCGGGTCTGCGGGGTAAGCCAGATTCGGCGGGAACGTGACGGGATACATGTGGGCGCGAAACTCGCCAAACTGGTTCTCGAAATCGATGCGGTCGAACAGAAGCCCGAGCGCCCAAAAAGCTTCGCGCGCGCCGTTGCGCCTCTGGAGCTTCACAATGCGCCCCGCCACTACGGCTCCCTTGGGAACGTAGAGGTGGCCTTTCCTGCGCACGTCCCTGGCCACCAGCGCCGTCACCGGATCGCCCACCGCGGTGACGCCCGCCTCGATAGCGGTTTCCAGCTTCAAGTCCACGTCCAGCCCTTCGGCCAGCGTGATGTGGACCGGGGGCTTCTTCTCGACAATGGGGCCCACGGGAACATCCTCGAAGTTGATCACCGATTCGCCGGTGAATTCGCGGCAGCTGCTGAAATGCAGATAGTTGCGGCTCTCGTTGCCGCCGAGGTCGGTAAGCATCAACTCTGAGCGCCGCGGCAGGAGAAAGTCCTTTCCGCCGATCTTTGCCCGAGCATATTCGAGTGATTCGCGCCCCGCGGCCACGGGGATATTCGAGGGGATGTCATTGATGTCGACATCGAGACGCATCAGGTCGAGCGTTTGCGGATCTATCCAGAACGACCCCTTGTAGCCGACAATGCCTTCCTCCGGTTTGACCCGCAGCTTGTATCCGCTGCGGATCATCGGGACATGGTAGTCAAAACGGACAGCCGCCCGCCCATCGAGCGCCGCCTCGCCCGCGTATTGAAACAGCGCCGAGTTCGAAAGGAAGATGCTGCGCGCGTGCAGGGCAAAGCTTCCGTTGCCGATGGCGCCTCCGCTTACCATCTCCGCGATGTCGCGGTCTTCGAATGTGCGCGACCCGGGCCAGGCGAACATTTCCTTCCCATCCACATAGGCCACTTCCAGGCGCACCAGGTCGATCAGCTCAAAGCGGCGCGAGGCGGCGCGCCGCATGGAACGCTCAATCGTCTCGAGACACGTGTAATTGGGCAACCGCTCCAGGTTCTCCGCCGCGCGCGCCCGGATGCGGGCCAGCAGCACGGTTTCCCTGGACAACTTCGCCTGCGCGCAAAGCGGCGGCAGGCTCGACAACAGGGCCAGCCACCAGAATCCTCGCTGCGCGGCTTGCCGCATTTTCCCTCATTATAGCCGCCGCTTCTGCTAAGCTCAGGTGTTTATGCCGGCTACCAAAATCACAGTAAATAACAATGGACCGTTGCGCATCGAGGGGGATTTCGTCATTGCCGACGCGGCGGGCAATCTCTTCGGGCTCGCGGGCCGCACCGCTGTCACCCTCTGCCGCTGCGGCCATTCCGGAAACAAGCCCTTCTGTGACGGGTCCCACAGCCGGCAGGGATTCCAGTCCGTGTGCGAGGCGCGGGACCTGCCCGCGCCGGTGAAGAAAGCCTGACAGGACCGCTTACTGCTGTTGCGGCTCCGGGACCGCCGGAGGAGGCGCGAGTTTCCGCGGAAGAATGCTGCTTGGCGGGACAGGCGGCGCGGGCGGTTCACTGGCGCCGGCGCGGCGCACGGTGATCGAGCCGCGATCGGTTGACACCGTAACCGACGGGCCTCCGGTCGAGCCGCGCAGGCTGGCGCCTTTCCCCACTGTTTCCATCTTCAGCGGCGCGCCGTACTCATTGCTGATCTCACCACGGCTCGTGCTGGCGTTCAAGTCGAATTTCGCTCCGGGCGGCAACACCAGGTCCACCTCTCCATTCCTCGTGCGCGCGTCGATACGGCCAACCTGCTGCCGGGCAGGCCGCAATTCGATGTCGCCGCGGTCCACCTGGATTTCCAGGTTCCCTGTAAAGTCGCGCACGTTTACGTCGCGCGTTCCCGAGGTAAGGTGAAACGGTCCCTGCACATTTTCCGCCGTCAGGTTCCCTAGCGCCATTTTGACGAAGCCCGGAGTCTTGTCCACCCGCAGTTCGGTGCTGACGCCTTCAAATCGCAGGGGCTTGGCGAGGTTCCGGAAATTCAGTTCACCGGAAAACGCCCCGCTCACCGTCACCGGACCTTCGATGGTGTCGAGTTCCAGATCTTCTCCGGCCCGGCCGCGGGTGCTCAGTTTCACATCCACCGGTCCTTTGATCTTCGTCGCGCGGACAATATCGCTGCGGCGGAGATCCACTTTCACCGCGCCGCCGATGTTTTCCAGGCGCACGCCGGCGTTATCGCTGTTCACTTGCACGCTGCCGTCCAGATCGCGCACATCGAAGTCCCCGTAGCGCCCGCGTCCCTCGATGCTGGCGCTTTTCGGAATGCTGATGTCCAGGTCATTCGACATGCGGCGCGAACTGTCCAACTTGTCCTGGTTCGTTCGAATGACTATCTGATCGCCTACGGTGACGATCTCGAGCGGCGTCTGCTGATCGGCCTTGTCGGCGTCTTTCTGATCGTACGAATTGATGCTCTTTTGGCCGTTGATGGTAATCTTGTCGCCGTCAGTGCCCAGGATCTTGGCGTTGCCGCGGCCAAGGTCGAGAACAATGCGCGCGTTCTTACCCACTTGTCTCTCGGCTGAAACCGGAAACTCATAGCGCTCGCCGAAAATCTCGAGCCCGTGCACCCTGATGCCGCTGTTCCAACTCGGAGCCCACTTCGAGCCCCAGAACAGAAGGGTGCCGAAGACGCAGAGCAGAACCACGATGGTCCACTCGCCGCCGGAAACGCCCGCCGGCGGAAGCGGACGCCGTGTCCCCGCCCAGAACAGGACTTCCACCAGCCGCACGGCGCCCCAGATGATCAGCAGGTACGGCCAATAGCGGAGAAAGATGTCGAACATGGCGATCTCCGGCCACAGGTTGTGCAGGAGAAACAGCGCGCCGAGGGCGATGAGGATGATGGGTCCGGCAATGGATCGTGGCCGCATGGTGGTTACCTCCTCACGAACGGGGCGCTGAGGCCCGCTCCATCAGCTTCATCACGCCGATTACGATCAGAATGGCCGGCCAGGTGCTCGAGAAACTGTACAACCCGGCGTGGTCGATCGCGAACAGTGCGCCCACCGTGATCATCAGGATCGGTCCGCGGACAGCGGCAATCAGCGAACGCCCCTGGTAGGTGTTTGTGCTAGTTCCCTCCATGAGACACCTCCCGGGCCGCCTCCGCATTGGCCCTCAGCCTCGCGTACAACAGGTAGACTCCCAGCCCGATGAGCAGCACCGGCCCGGCATAGGGCATCATCTGGCGGATTCTCACGATATCGAGGTTGTTCAACAGGAACAGCACGCCAAGAGCAATCAACAGCACTGGCAGGACCGGAAACCCGGTTGCCGGTCCGGAATTGGGAAAGATGGATGAAAACTCATCCACGGGTTCGCCCATCACTTTCTTCTTCGCCGTGTGATAGGCCTCGAACGCCATGTAGAAGATCCAGACCGGAATGAACATCTGGAACAGCGGTTCCATGGCGCCGGATTCGTGGCCCGACAGGCTGAACAGCAGCCCGGCGATCAGAACATGCACGAAGCCTTTCGCATACTGGCCGTTGTAGATAGCGCCCACTCCCGGGATGAAGCCGAGAATGAAGGCCAAACCGGGCGAGACGCTCGCGCTCGCCGCGGAGGGTTGCGGAGGCGGGGCCGTGTAGGGGTTCGCGTTGTCCCTCACCGGGCCGGATGCCGCCGGACCTGAAGAGGATGCCCCCGCGCTTGCCTGCTGCGGCAAATGCTCGTCGCAGTAGATCGTCCCCTGGTATTCCCGCACTTCTTCCTGGCTCAGACGTTTGCCGCAGGCGCGGCAGAACCCTGCCGGCTTTTGTACGCTTTCGTTGCCCTGTTCCATAACAACCTCCCAGACCGATTCGCTACTTGGGTGCTCCGGGGCTTTCCGCCGCCGGCGCTGCCGTCTTCGGCTTCTGTTCCTGCTTTCGTTCCTGTCTCCGATCCGCCGGCGTCAAGCCGTCGTCGTCGGTATCCGTGATTTCTCGAAGCCGGGACTGCAAAACATACACAATCTTCAGGCTTTCGTAATACTTCACCGCTCGCGTCCAGGCGCGGTTCACCTGATCCTCGGTCGCCTCCCAAACCTTAGCCGGATGGAGATCGGCCGGGCGCAACTGCCGCGCCTCGATTCCCGCAAAGCGGCCAAGCATGGCGAAAGAAAGAATCGTCATCGCCATTCCCATTACCAGACGGGGCTGAAGAACCGGCTCGAGCCACCGCCCGAGCAGCTTTCCAAACGTGGACCGTGCGCTGTTTACGGGCGGCTGCTTGGCCGGAGCCTGGTGCAGAATGCGCGTGACCAGGGAGGGAGGTGGTTCGACCGCGGGGATCCGCTCCAGAAACCCGAGCACCCCGCTCGAGTCACGGTGCAGTTCGGTACAAGCGGCACAGCCGGCGAGATGCGCTTCGGCTTCCGCCCGTTCTTCCGGACGCAACGTGCCGTCGATGTAATCGCAGAGCAGCAACTCCAATTCGGTGCACGTCATACCGCCACCCTAAACCTTCTGAGGACACGCGCCAGTTCGGCGCGTCCCCGGTTCAGCCGGGATTTCACAGTTCCTTCCGGAACCCCCAGGGACTGGGCGATCTCCCGGTATTCTAACTCCTCCAGATCGCGCAATATCAATGTTTCCCGTAACTCAGGCGACAGTCTCTCCAATGCCGCCTGCAAAATTTCACTCGCTTCCCTGCCGGCTACCATGCCATCGGTGCGCGAGGAAAGCGAATATTTTTCCTCGAGCATCGGAAGCTGCTCCTCAATGGAATCGGTGGCGCGTTCCTGCTTGCCGCGCCGGTAGTTGTCAATCAACAGATTGCGGGTCAGCCGCATCAACCATACCGAAAATGAACCCTCTCCGGAGCGAAAACTCGCAAGCGTCTTGAACACCCGCAGGAAAACGTCCTGCGTGAGGTCCTGCGCCTCCGTGTCGCTACCCGTGAATCGGTAACACACCGCGTACACACGCCTCGTGTGTGCCCGCACCAGATCTTCCCAAGCGGCGTCGTCCCCGCCCAGGCACCGCTCCACCAGACTGGAATCTGTATCCAAGCTGTTTGCCCATCTCAGACAGCCGTTGGCGGCCGCCGCCGGCCAGTTCCACCCCGCCATGCGGGGGCCGGTTCCCGGAGTTGCCACTGTAAGAACGGCTGCCATTGTACCCTCTTCGAGCGCCCGCGTGCCGGATGCGGTTCTTCAGCCCCGCCTTCCGGTTTCGCTATCATGCGCTTCCAGTTATGTAAACGACGATTTATCATGAGAAGTTCGCCGAAATCTCTGATGGACAGCCATTCGGAAACCAAATTCCCCGCCTTGGGCGCCCTCCACCCGGGGCCGGGAGAACGGAAGATAATATTTTAGACCCGGAGATGGATTCCCGGGCATGGAGTCCCGCACGGAAAATGAACGAGGGAGGTAGTATCCCGGATAGCAAGACCGCCACACGGCTGCCACGGCGTCTCCACGGCAGCCTCATCTTACTAGGACTCCTTCTCATCGCAGCCCTCCTCTGGTTTGGCTACCGCAGCCAGCAGTCCGGCTTCCAGTGGTCTCTCTTCGCTGCCACCTTCGCCCAAATGGATTGGGGGTGGCTCACGGCAGCCGTTGTTCTCGTGCTGCTGACATACTTGGGAAGAGCAGTGCGGTGGCAGTTGATGCTGCGACCGATCCAGCCACACCCGAACTTCTGGCTGTTGCTTGACTCTACAATAGTAGGATTTACCGCCGTCGTCCTCTTTGGCCGCGCCGGCGAACTCGTCCGCCCTTACCTCATTTCCACTCGCGAGAAGGTCGCTTTCACCAGCCAGCTCGCCACCTGGTTCCTCGAGCGGATCTATGATCTGCTCTCCGTACTTCTTTTGTTCGGGTTCGCGCTGACTCGGATCACTTCTACTTCTACAAAATTAGGAATTACCATGGAGTGGATCCTTAGCACCGGCGGGAGCATGGCTGGCGTCCTCGCCGCCGTCTGCCTCTCTCTTCTGGTTGTCTTCGGTCTCTTCCCGGTGTTCGTCGAAAACCGGCTCGTCGCCGCATTGGGCGTCCTTCCCCTTACGTATCAGACACGAGTCACGGGGTTGGTCAAGGCCTTTCTTTCGGGCACGAGTTCCACTCGCCGCGGATCGTTCGTCTTTCTCCTTGTTTTCTATACGTTCTGTGAGTGGTGCTTGATTGTGGCCTGCTTCCTTTGCCTCTTTCGGGCGGTGCCGTTCACGCACGGTCTGGGAATTCTGGACGCCCTGATCGTTGTGGGGTTTGTGGCGTTCGGCAGCGCATTGCAGATTCCGGGCGTCGGTGGAGGAATGCAGGTGGCTACTGTATTGGTGCTTACGGAGCTGTTCCAGATCCCCCTGGAATCCGCTTCGGGTTTAGCCATTCTCATTTGGGTAGTGACCTTCGTGAGCGTGGTGCCCATTGGGCTGCTGTTGGCGTTGAAGGATGGGTTGAAGTGGCGTAAACTTTTGCAAACTAAAGAGATACAACCACTATGAGATGTCCTTTCTGCGGGTTTCAGGAAGACAAGGTGATCGATTCCCGGGAGAGCCGGGAAGGCGAGGCGATTCGCCGCCGGCGCCAGTGTCTGAAGTGCGAAAAGCGATTCACCACCTATGAGCGCATCGATGAAGTCCCTTACATGGTGGTGAAGAAAGACGGCCGAAGGGAGAAATTCGACCGGCAAAAGGTGCTGACGGGGTTACTGAAAGCTTGCGAAAAACGTCCAGTTAGTATGGGGAAGCTGGCCGAGCTGGTCGATGAGGTAGAAGGGAAGATTGTGGAAGCGGCAGACCGGGAGATCTCAACTACAGAAATAGGAGAAATGCTCATCTCCCGCCTGCGCGATATCGACAAGGTCGCCTATGTGCGCTTTGCTTCCGTCTATCGCGACTTCCAGGACGAGGAAGCTTTCTTCCATGAACTGAAGGACTTACTGCAAAAGAAGAGGAGCTGATGAAGTTTGCGCCCCGCTCGTTCGGGTTTCGTGGAACCAAAACAGAACCGAAACATCTTAAGATTAGGGCTTAACTTCGAACTTGTTTGATGCTATCATGACCAAGGCGCGGTGGAAAGGAACCGCTGTCTGTCCTCAGTCCGTGCGAATAGCCCGGCGAGGTGAATCTGACAGCGGGCGGTACATCCCCTGGCAAAGTCAACGGATCGTTAGACTGGCTTACTATGGGGGAGGTGACTCTTAGTGGATCACTTTGAAGATCAATATTTAGCAGATAGTCATGAGCCTTTGGGGCTGCCTTTCGACGAGGAGGGAAGCTTCTTCCATCCGGAAGAGGTTGCGGAAGGCGACGAGTTCCAATCCTCCCAGCAGGTTGAGGAATCCATCTATACCGACGACCCCGTTCGCGTCTACCTGCGCGAAATGGGTGCGGTTCCGCTGCTCACGCGCGAAGGGGAAGTGGATCTGGCACGCCGCATGGAACGCGGCAAGTTGAAGATGCAGAAGGCGCTCAGCCGTTCTGCCCGAGTGCAGATGATGGTCCTCGAATGGGCCGATCTTCTCAAAAAGAACGAAGCGGAATTGGATCTCTTCGTCGACCTGGGGGATCTCGAAGAAGGCAGCACTGCCGAAGCCAAGCGGCGCGGAGAAGTGCGTAGCCAGTTCGGTGAGTTTGTTACCTGCCACAAGAAACAGCAACAGGTGGCCGAAAAAGCTACCACAATTGTAGCTAGCAATAAAAAGCTCCGTCGCAAGTGGATGTGGAAGGTCAACCGCGCCCGCGTCGAAACCTCCCGTTTACTCCGCTCCCTGCCTTGGCAGATGGGACGCTGGAAAGAATTTACCAAAGAGATTGAGCGCACGGTGGAGGAGCTCTCTCATCTCGACGCCGAACTGCGGCGTCTGGAGGAGAAACCCGCTGCGAATCAAGCCAAGATCCGCGAATTGAAACGCGAGATCAAGAAGCGCGAACAGATTGCCAGCGCTACGCTGAACGATCTGAAACACAGCCTCCAGGTGATCCGGCAGGGCGAACTCGAAGCCGAGCGCGCCAAGAAGGATCTGGTGGAGGCGAACCTGCGCCTGGTGGTGTCTGTCGCCAAGAAGTACGTCAACCGCGGGTTGCACCTGCTGGATCTGATCCAGGAGGGCAACATCGGTCTGATGCGCGCCGCCGACAAGTTCGAATACCGGCGCGGTTACAAGTTTTCCACCTACGCCACCTGGTGGATCCGGCAGGCGATCACCCGCGCCATTGCCGATCAATCGCGTACCATTCGCATTCCGGTGCACATGAACGAAAGCATGAACAAGTTCCTGCGGGCCACGCGTGAGCTCGAAAAGGAACTCGGACGTGCGCCGACAAACGAAGAAATCAGCCGCCGCATGGATATCCCTGTCGAGAAGGTTCAGAAACTGAAGACCATCTCCAGGGATCCCGTTTCGCTCGAGACCCCCGTTGGCCGCGACGGCGAGTCCGCTCTTGGCGACCTCATCGAGGACCGCTGGGTCGGCTCCCCCGTCGATGCTGTCATCGATTCCAATGTTCGCGATGAAACCGCGAATATTCTCAAGACGCTCTCTCCCAAGGAGGAAAAAGTGATTCGCCTGCGCTTCGGCATCGGCTGTGAGCGCGAGCACACTTTGGAAGAGATCGGCCAGGAATTCGATGTGACCCGGGAACGCATCCGCCAGATCGAGGCGAAG
>JADLBD010000082.1 GCA_020847975.1 Bryobacterales bacterium
GGAACCAGAAGTGGATACCGCCCAGGTAAGCCATCACCATTCCGCCGACCATGACGTAATGGAAGTGAGCAACCACGAAGTAAGTGTCGGTAACATGAACATCGATCGCCATGGTGGCAAGAAAAAGGCCTGTAAGGCCGCCGATGGTGAACAGGCCTATGAAGCCGAACGCGTAGAGCATGGGCGTTTCGTAAGTGATGGAACCCCGGTACATGGTGGCAGTCCAGTTGAAGACCTTGATGGCGGAGGGAACGGCGACCATGAAGCTGAGCAGGGAGAACACCATGCTGGCGTACATTGATTGGCCGGCGACGAACAAGTGGTGGCCCCATACCAGGAAGCCCAGGATGGCGATGGCGATGCTCGATGCCGCAACGAAGGCATAGCCGAATATGGTCTTGCGGGCAAAGCACGGGACCACTTCGCTGATGACTCCCATGCCCGGCAGAATCATGATATAGACCGCCGGATGCGAATAAAACCAGAACAAGTGCTGGAACAGAATAGGATCACCGCCGAGTTTGGGATCGAAGATTCCCGCGTGAAAAACGCGCTCGAGCGCCAGAAGAACAATGGTGATGGCGACCACCGGCGTACCCAGAACCTGGATGATGCTGGTGGCATAATGCGACCACACGAATATCGGCAGGCGCGACCAGGTCATGCCGGGCGCGCGCATCTTGTGGATGGTGACGATGAAGTTGAGCCCCGTGAGGATGGAGGAGAAGCCGGCAATGAATACGGCCACGGCGGTCGTGATGACATGAGTATTCGAGTAAGTGGTGCTGAACGGCGCGTAAAAGGTCCAACCGGTATCCACTCCTCCGGCAGCGATGGCCGCTACGGCTACAATGCCGCCGATAACATACAGGTACCAGCTTAGTAAGTTGATGCGCGGAAAAGCCAGGTCGCGCGCCCCGATCATGAGAGGGATGAAAAAGTTGCCAAGAACGGCCGGGATGGACGGGACCAGGAAGAAGAAAACCATAATGATCCCATGCATGGTGAACAGCTTGTTATAGGTCGCCGGCGAGAACAGGAGACCATGTGGCGAGGCGAGATTCAGCCGCATCGCGACGGCGAAGGCGCCGCCGATCATGAAGAAGATGGTGATGGAGAAGAGGTAGAGGAGAGCGATGCGTTTGTGGTCCGTGGTGAATAGCCACGATTTCCATCCGTACTGGATGTTGAGATAGTTCGGGCGTTCCTTGATTCTGGGTTGTTCGAAGGTCGTGCTCATTTGGGACTCCCTTTGGCCGCCGCGGGCAGGGCCTTTGTGGGCGTGGGCTGTTCGGGCGGCTGGGAAAGGCTCTTCACGTAAACAATGAGTTGGAGGAGGCCTTCCTCGCTGATCTGGCCCTGAAATACCGGCATCACGTCGCGGTCATAACCCTTGACGATTTTGGCGTTGGGGTCGAGGATTGATTCACGGACGTAGGCTTCGTCGGCGACGACGGTGCGTCCGTCGGCGAGTTGGACGGGATGGCCGAATACATTGCGTAGCGAGGGGCAGCGGCCTTTGGCGTCGAGGACATGGCAGGTGACGCAGCCGTATTGGGAAAAGAGCTTGGCTCCCTGGTCCACCATGGAGCCGCCGCGCTCGCCGCCGGAAAGCCAGACTTCGTAGTCGGCAGGGCTCATGACGTTCACCCAACCCCCCATTTCGGAATGGTTCGAGCCGCAGTATTCAGCGCAGAACAGGTGGTAGCGGCCGGGCTTCGTAGCCTGGAACCACACGATTTCGTAGTGGCCGGGAACCACATCGTGCTTCACGCGGAATGCGGGAACGAAGAAGCTGTGGATGACGTCCTCGCTGGCGAGCGTCACTTTCACCGGCACGCCCGTGGGGACGTGGATCTGGTTGATCTCGCGCTGGCCTCCCGGATATTGCACCTTCCACATCCACTGCTTCCCCGTGACGTATAGGTCCAAGGTGTTTGCCGGAGGAGTAGCGCTGTCGAAATAAAGCTTGGTTCCCCACACGAACATGATGAGCATGACGAGGAAAGGGACGGTGCTCCACGTCACTTCCAACAGCAATGAGCCGTGAATTTGTTGGGCAGGCGGCCCACCCGGGCGCCGACGGTACTTGATGGCAAAGAAAAAGACAAAGAAAAAAATCAGCGCGGTCATGATGAAACCGACCACGAGCAGGAACGTGTACAACAGATCAACCTGTCCGGCCAGGGTGGAAGCGCGGGGCGGATAGAGAGAGAAATCGCCCATCTCAGGCCTCCATGTCCTTTCCGCCGCTGCGGCCGCGCTTTGCGTCGCGGCGGAACATGATGACCATGAATCCGAGCAGAACACCGAGCGTGGCTACCCCACCCGCGCGGAGCGCGCTCATGATGACGAAGCCGTACTTGCCGTTGGCGGGATCGTAATGGAAGCAGTAGAGCAGCACCTGATCGATGGGAGATCCGATCTTGCCGCCGGATGCCTCCACGAGCCCGAGTTTGACGTCGCGCGCGGGGTAGTCGATGCCGTAGAAATAGCGCGCCACGCGGCCTTCAGGCGTAAGAACAATGATGCAACTCGGATGCACATACTGGTTGGTATTGGTGTCGTAGGCATAGCGGAAGCCTACAGAAGCAGCCAGCGACTTGCTTGCCGCCTCAGAGCCGGTGAGGAAGTGCCAGCCGGATTCCGCGCCCGGCCGGCCGTACTGCTTCACAATCTCCGCCTTCTTCACCGCGGCCTGAGAATATGTTTCGCGCGGGTCGAAACTGACCGCGACCACGTCGTAGTCCTTGCCTGCCGTCAGCGGGATTCCGTGGACGCTGCGCACCGTTCCGCGCAGGACCATGTTGCACAGGGAAGGGCACGTGTAATACACCAGCGCGAGAATGACCGGCTTGCCGAGGAATTGGCCGAGAGTGACCTGCCTGCCTTGCTCATCGCTGAACGTCAGATCCAGCGGCGCCTGAGCGCCCATCTTCTGATCGATGCCGATGTTTTCAAGCAGCTTCGGCCGCCCGTAAACCTGGCCCATGCAAATCGCCGGCATCAGCGCGAGCGCCGGGATCCAAACAAAGTGGCGCGTCAACGTTTTGGCATCTCCTTTCTGACAGTGAAGCCGCGCTCCAATTGCAGGTCGATGGCCCTGCTGATGGGAATGCGGATGGTGCCCGCTTTGCGATCCACCCAGCCGTAGGTGGAGAGGTGCAGATTCTCCCGCGTCAAGAAATCCTTCATGTCTGTTGCCGCGTGTACTTCAAGGCGCGGTGCCGGCGGGAAGATACGTTCAGCCGCGCTCAGTGGGTTCTCCACGGATTCCGGCGGGTTGGCTTTGAGGTACCGGAACATCGCGTACGTAATCAACAACACAAGGGCGGCCACGACGGCCAAGCCGATGCCGGCGGCCGCAAGGGGAAACACGGGGGCGTCTGTTGTTTCGTGTCCACTGGTGTAATGTTCCATAGATCCTCTCAAAACGCCACGGTCTCCCGAGGCGCGCCTCTCAGCCGCGGGTCATTCAAGGGAACCAGCGGCCGCGCGCGCAGTTGCCAAAAGAGCGCCGCCAACCACAGACCACCGATAGCCACCGGCAGGAGGAGATCCGTATAGTGCACTTCCAGCCGCTGCTGGTAAAAGCCGGGTTCGACGACCCAAAACACGTCAACTAAGCGGACAACCAGCATGAAGCCGCACAACTTCAGCAACAAACCGGCGCGGCGTTTCATGTCCCGCTGCATCATCAGGACAAACGGCAGACAAAAATGAAAGACGATGAGAAAGACCGCAATCGCATTCCAGCCTTTCGCGAGCCGCCGCAAGTACCAGGGGATCTCTTCCGGCAGGTTACCCGCCCAGATGATGATGAACTGCGAGAAGGACAGGTAGGCCCACATGATGGTGAATGCGAACATCAAATTGCCGAGGTCGTGGAGGTGTTGCTCAGTCACATGGTCGCGCAGGGGGGCATATTTCGAAAGCAGAATCAGCAGCGCGATAAGGAGCGCAAACGCCTCCAGTACCTGTCCCATCAGAAACATGGCGCCATAGACGGTGGAGAACCAGTGGGGTTCGATGGACATGATCCAGTCAAAGAAGGCGAATGTCGCGGTAACCACGAATACCACCAGACCGGGCGCGCTAAGCGCGCGCATGCGGCCCATCAGCGCTTCATCGCCGGTGCGATCCTGTTCGCGGGACCACTTACTCAGCAGGAACGCGTAGAGCGTCCACACCGCGAAGTAAAACACGGCGCGCGCAATGAAGAATGGGACGTTGAGGTAGGCGGCTTTACTCTGAATATTCGCATCATGCGCGGCTTCCGGTCCGGCCCACACGTATAGCGTCGCGATGCCCGCCAGCACGGGAATCAGCAGCAGCGCCATGATGGGAATGGTGCGCGCGCCGGCTTCGCAGAAGCGGCGGATCACCATGCCCCACTTGCCGCCCACGGTGTGGTGCATCAGCAGGATTCCGAGACAGCCGAGGGGCATTCCCGCCCAGAACAGGTAGGCGAACAGATAGGAGCGCAGGAATTCCGCGCGGTTCGCTTGAAAGGCGGCGAGCGCGCCCAAAGTGCCGGCGATGCCGACGACCAGGCTCCACCGCTGCCACAAGGCAATCTTGTCCATGGCGGGATCGGGGTTGGTCATCGGGGAACCTCCTTCGCGGGCGGCGCGGGCGGCGGAGTTGCGGGCATGCTTTCGAGTTGTTGCCGTTCGGCGGGCGGCGCATCCTCGAACTTCGCATTCTGGCTGAGTTGGAGGACGCGAATATACGCAACGATACGCCATCGGTCATCAGGGGGGACACTCAAGGCGTAACTGGGCATGGCGCCAAAGCCGTTCGTAATCACATCGAAGAAATGTCCGACCGGCGCGCTGCGCAGCTTGTCGGTGTTGTAGTTTGCCGCCTGGCGGAAGCCGCGCTGCACCACCATGCCGTTCCCGTCTCCCACCCGGCTGTGGCACGGCGAGCAATAGATGTTGAACCGCTGCTGCCCGCGCAGGACATCGGCGCGCGTAATGGGGAAAGGAAAGTCCTCGACATCATTGCCGCCGATTTTCCCCGTATAGCGAGCCTTGTCGATACGCAGTTCCCCGCGCGCCACGGTTCCTTCGGGGACCGGGCGCGCGGAACGCCCGTCGCCGAAGAAATCGGTCCCTGCCAGCGGCTTGTAGCGCGGCTGGTTATGCATGTCCTGGCGGCATGCGGCAAGCGGCAGAATGAGCAACAGGAGCGCGATTCTAGGCTTCAACTTCCATCACCTCCAGAGGCTTCTGCTGCTCGAGGAACCGGCGCGTTGCGGCCAGGTCGAACTTCGGATCGGTCGCTTCGATGCAAAGAAAAAACTGATCCCGCGAGGCGCGCTCGAACTGCGGGACGTTGAAGACAGGGTGGTAGGGCTGCGGCAGTCCGTTCAGGCCGAGCATGGCGACAACCGCCGTCAGCGACGCGATCAGCACCATGCACTCGAAGGTGATGGGGATGTACGCGGGCCAGCTATTGAGGGGCCGCCCGTCGACGATGTGCGGATAGGCGATGACCGTGATCCACCACATCAGGCCGAATCCTCCGGTCGCTCCCAGCAGTCCGCCCACGAAAACGATCCTCGGTACACTATTGCTGCGGAAGCCCACCGCTTCCGCGAGTCCCTCCACGGGCATGGGGGCGTAGGCATCCATGTCGCGGTAGCCCTCCGCATGCGCCTCGCGGGCTGCATCGAGCAACGGTTCAGGGCGGTCAAAGGAAGCCATGAGCCCGTAAAGGCCGCTTTGTCCTTCGTACTCAATCTCCATGGGCAGGACTCGGTTCCTCGGGGTGGACTAAGTGATGCACCACC
>JADLBD010000083.1 GCA_020847975.1 Bryobacterales bacterium
CCTCCATCCGGATTCCCGCCAGTTCGTTGATGTCGAAAAACCGCCGGTAGTTGATTTCGTGCATCGCCGTTCGCCAGAACGACAGCCGGTATGCCTGAAGCTCCAACAACCCATGCAGCAAGTCAAACGACTTGCTCTGCCCCGGCGCCCCGTTGAACAGCTTCACAGTCTCTTCGATGTATTGCCGGATGCGCGGGCTTTCCTCCATCAGGCTCGCCAGCCGCTGCTTGGCTACTTCCTTTTCCCGCCTCCGCAGCGCCACCTGCTCCGCGCCCGTCTCCGTATATGCCGGGATATTGTCCATGTGGAACAGAATGCTGAGAAATTCTACGAAATGCCTGTCCTCCGGCCCCAACGCCGCCTCGAGAGAACCCAGGTTGTGCCGCAACAGCACCCGTAACTCTCGCGGATTGAGCGGCAGGTTCAGATCGTAATACCGCAGCCGGAACGCCCCGCCGCGGTACTCGATCTGCAACTCTCCCTTGTCCAGCGTGACTCCATACTGATCCCCCAATACCGGAAGCAGCACCTTCCCCTTCAACTCCGTCTTCACCGGATCCCAGTCAATGTCAAAACACTTCGCAAACGGCGAGGAAGGTCCGTTCTCCAGCACGCTCCGCCACCAGAGATTGTCCTGCGCATCCACCGCCATGTGGTTCGGAACAAAATCCAGAATCACCCCAATCGCGTGCTTCTGGAGCGCCGCCGCGAACTCCCGAAACCCCGCCTCTCCTCCCAGTTCCGGATTCAACCGCGAATGGTCGCAAATGTCGTACCCGTGCGAACTCCCCGGCCGCGCCGCGAAAATCGGCGAGCAGTAGCACTCCGTTACCCCCAACCGCTCCAAGTATCCCGCCAGCCGCGCCGCCTCCGCGAACCGGAAACCGCCGTTAAACTGCAGCCGGTACGTGCTCACCGGGATACGCTCAGGCTTCTCGAGCATATGAATCCTTCCTTTCGCCGGCCAGCACCGCCGCCCCCGCCCCCGAAAATTCCACCCTCTGCCCCGCCAACACAGGCGGCGACGCGGATTCGTTCACATATGGCGGATCCTCCGTCGTAAACAACACGCGCCATCTCCCCTCCGGCGGCAGGCTCACTGCTCCGCTCCCCCGCAGCCGCACTACACCCAACAGCGGAGTCCCGTCCTTCACCGTTCGCTCTACCAGAATCGAATCGTCTCCCGCCGCCGTCACCGTTCCCTCCGCCGGAATCAACCCGCGCCGCAGCCGCAACAGCCGTTGGTACAGCCGCCACACCGCCGCATGCGGCTCCCTTCTGCTTTCCTCCCAATCGAGGCGGCTGCGCAGAAACGTCCCCTCGCTTTGCGGATCGGGAATCCGCTCCCTCGTCTCCGGATCCGCAAACGCCGCAAACCGCCGGAATTCCCGCCTCCGCCCCTCCGTCACCTGCCTGCCGAGCTCTTCATGGTGATCGGTGAAGTACAGAAACGGAGCCGTCGCCGCCCACTCCTGCCCCATGAACAGCAGCGGCGTTTCCGGAAGCATCAGCAGCAGCGCCGATGCCGCCCGCCACGCCCCTTCATCAATCTGGTGATGCAGCCGCTCGCCGAATGCCCGGTTCCCGATCTGATCGTGATTCTGAATGCAAAAGATAAAACGGTCTTTTGTTAGCCCGTCCGTCTCCGTCCCCCTCGCCCCTCCGAAATACGATGCGTGCTGCCCCGTGTAGAACCATCCCTTCCGCGCCGTCACCGCAATGCTCTCCGCCGTTCCATCGAAATCCTGAAAGTACCCGTCACAGTCCCCCGCCACCGCCCGCCTCATCTGATGATGAAAATCGTCTGACCACGCCCCGTCCAGGCCCCACCCTCCTTCCCGTTCCGGCCTCAGCATCGACGCCAGGTTCCGTACATCTTCCGCCACCACCATCGCCTTCCTCCCTCCTTCGAGAGAACAGTGCACCGCTGAGGCGATCGACGCCAGAATGTGCCGCCGGCTGTCATCTACAATCGCGTGCGTCGCATCCAGCCGCAGCCCGTCGAAATGATATTCGTGAATCCAGCCGAGGGCGTTCTCAATCATGTAGTCCCGCACCGCCTCGCTCTGCGGACCGTCGAAATTGATCCCCGCCCCCCACGGGCTCCGGTGCGTCGTCGAATAATAAAAACGGCTGAAAGTCGATTGATATGCCCCGTCCGGCCCCAGGTGGTTGTACACCACGTCCAGGTACACCGCCAGCCCCAGCCGGTGCGCCGCATTCACCAGCCTCCGCAAATCGTCCGGCGTCCCATAACATCGTGCCGGAGCAAACGGAGCCACTCCGTCGTATCCCCAGTTCCAGCGCCCCGGAAAGTCCGCCACCGGCATCAGTTCCACCGCCGTTACACCCAGTTCCTTCAGATAAGAAAGCTTCGCCGCCGCCCCCGCGAATGTCCCCTCCGCCGTGAACGTGCCTGTGTGCAACTCGTACACCACCGTCTCCGCCAGATCCAGCCCCTTCCACCCGCCATCCGTCCATGGAAAATGCCGCCAGTCCACCACCTCCGACGGCCCATGCACTCCTTCCGGCTGATAGCGCGACGCCGGGTCCGGAAACGGTCCGCGGCCATCCACGCGATAGCGGTACCGCGCGCCCGCGCTCACCCCAGGCAGCGTCGCCGCATGGAACCCGTCCGCCCCTTGCGCCATCGCGTGCGCGCTCCCCTCACTCTCCAGCGCCACGTCCACCCTCTTCGCCTCCGGAGCCCATACGCGAAACCGTGTCGCATTCCCGAACACGTTCGCTCCCAGAACCGGTTCCCAGTCCGTCAATACTCACCTCCTGGTTGCCGCTCGAATACCACCACCCCGAGCGGCGGAGCCGTGATGCTCAACGAAAACGGCCGCCCGTGCATCGGCAGTGGACTCGCTTCCACGCCGCCCATGTTGCCTTGCCCGCTCCCGCCGTACAGCGGCGCGTCACTGTTCAACACCTCTTTCCAGAATCCCGCCCCGGTCGTCCCTACCCGGTAGTTGTGCCGCGGCTCCGGCGTGAAGTTGCACACGAACAGCAGCCCCTCCCCCGGCTCCTTCCCCCTCCTCAGAAAACTCACCACGCTTCGCTGGTTGTCGTTGCAATCCACCCACTCGAACCCCCCGGCCTCGCCGTCCCTCTCGTACAACGCCCGCCGTCCCCGGTAGAACGTGTTCAGATCCCGTACCCATCGCTGTAAACCGGAATGCATCGGATACTCCAAAAGACGCCACTCCAGGCTCGCATCGTGGTTCCACTCCTCCCACTGCCCGAATTCCCCTCCCATGAACATCAGCTTCTTCCCCGGATGCCCGTACATGTATCCATACAGCAGCCGCAGATTCGCGAACTTCCGCCAGTCATCCCCCGGCATCTTACCTATCATCGATGCCTTTCCGTGCGCCACCTCGTCATGCGAGAACGGCAGGATGAAGTTCTCCGTGAAGGCATACAACATGCTGAACGTAATGCGGTCGTGATGATAGCTGCGGTAAATCGGGTCCTTCGACATGTACTCGAGCATGTCGTGCATCCACCCCATGTTCCACTTGTAGCCAAACCCCAGCCCGCCCACGTACACCGGCCGCGACACCATCGGCCATGCCGTGGATTCCTCGGCAATCATCATCGCCCCGGGAAACTCCCCGTACACCTTCTCGTTCAGCAGCCGCAGAAACTCGATCGCCTCCAGGTTCTCCTTCCCCCCATGGCGGTTCGGTACCCACTCCCCTTCCCGCCGCCCGTAGTCCAGATAGAGCATCGACGCCACCGCGTCCACCCGCAACCCGTCCACGTGGTACTTGTCCAGCCAGAACAGAGCATTGCTGATGAGAAAATTCCGCACCTCGCTCCGCCCGTAATTGAACACCAGCGTGTCCCAATCCGGATGCCGCCCCTGCTTCGGATCGGCATGCTCATAAAGATGCGTCCCGTCAAAATATCCCAAGCCGTGCCCGTCCGTCGGAAAATGCGCCGGCGTCCAGTCCAGGATCACGCCAATCCCCCGCTGATGAAGATGGTCCACCAGGTACTGGAAGTCCCCCGGCGTGCCGAAACGGCTTGTCGGAGCGAAATAGCCCACCGTCTGATAACCCCACGACCCGTCGAAGGGATGCTCCATCACCGGCAGGAATTCCACGTGTGTGTAGCCCACATGGCTCACATAGTCCGCCAGCCTCACTGCCAGTTCGCGATAAGTCAGCCAGCGGTTTCCCTCCTCGGACGCCCGCATCCATGAGCCCAGGTGAACTTCATAAATCGACATCGGCGCATCCGGCGCATGCCGCCTCTCTCTCGATTCCATCCACTCCGCGTCATTCCATCCATACCCGTCGATGCGCGCCACCCTCGAAGCCGTCTGCGGACGGATCTCGCCAGCAAATCCGTACGGGTCCGCTTTGTCCGCGCTGTATCCTCCCAACCGCGAAACGACGTGGTATTTGTACAGCGCTCCTTCCTCCACTCCGCCTGCGAACGTCTCCCAGATTCCCGCTTCCGGGTGGCTCTCCATCGGGTTCCGGCCGTCCCGCCAGTCATTGAAGTCGCCGATCACCGAAACCCGCTCCGCGTTCGGCGCCCACACCGCGAAATGCACCCCTCGCGTTCCCTCCCGCTCCGTCAGGTGCGCGCCCAGCTTTTCATACGTGCGGTAATGGCTTCCCTCAGCCAGTAAATGAAGATCGAACTCAGTTACGAATGGCGTGGACACCCTTTTCCCCCTTCCTTGGTTCTGTTTCCTCCGTCAACCGGAACACCGCCACGGACCGCCCCGCAAGCCGGTAGCGGTTATCCCGCGCCACAAAGCGCGCCCTCCACAGCTTGTGCGACGTGTCCAGCACCCTCACCCACCGCTTCTCTGCATCTTCCGGAAGTACGAACCGCACTCTGTCGTGATGCGCGTTGAACATCAGGAACAATGCGTCCCGGTTCCCTCCCTCCAGATCGCTCAACCCATCTCCCGCTAACCCGTTCAACCGGACTCCCAGGCAGCGCGCAAAATGAGCATTCCAGGCCGAATCGCTCATCTCCCTCCCCGATGGCTCAAACCAGTGAATGTCCTTCACTCCCGCTCCGCGGATCGCCCGCCCCATGAAAAACTTCCGCCGTTGCAGCACCGCCTGGTTCAGCCGCAAACGGATCATGTACCGCACAAACTCCAGCAGATCCTGCTGCGCCGGCGACAGTTCCCAGTGCGTCCAACTGATCTCGTTGTCCTGGCAGTACCCGTTGTTGTTCCCCTTCTGCGTTCGCCCCATCTCATCGCCGCCGCAAATCATCGGAACACCCTGCGAAAGCAGCAGCGTCGCCAGAAAGTTCCGCTTCTGCCGCTCCCGCAGCGACAAAATTGCGGTGTCGCTCGCCGGCCCTTCCACTCCGCAGTTCCAGCTCAAATTGTCGTCCGCCCCGTCGGCGTTGTTTTCCCCATTGGCCAGATTGTGCTTCTCGTTGTAGCTCACCATGTCATGCAGCGTGAACCCGTCGTGCGCCGTCACGAAATTGATGCTCGCGTACGGCCGCCGCCCGCTCCGCGCGTACAGATCGCTGCTTCCCGACAACCTCGTCGCCAGTTCCGACACCACGCCTCCATCGCCCTTCCAGAACCGCCTCACCGTGTCCCGGTATTTCCCGTTCCATTCCGTCCAGCCCACCGGAAAATTCCCCACCTGATAACCCCCTTCCCCCAGATCCCACGGCTCCGCGATCAGCTTCACCTGCGACAGCACCGGATCCTGGTGGATGATGTCGAAAAACGCCCCCAGCTTGTCCACTTCATGCAGTTCCCGCGCCAGCGCGCTCGCCAGGTCGAACCGGAATCCGTCCACGTGCATCTCCAGCACCCAGTAGCGCAGGCTGTCCATGATCATCTGCAACACCCGCGGATGGCGCATGTTCAGCGTATTTCCGCACCCCGTGTAATCCATGTAGTAGCGGGGATTTCCCGAAGCCAGCCGGTAGTACGATCCGTTGTCAATGCCCCTCAACGAAATCGTCGGCCCCAATTGATTCCCTTCCGCCGTGTGGTTGTACACCACGTCCAGAATCACCTCCAGCCTCGCCGAATGCAGGTTCCGCACCATCGTCTTGAACTCCCGCACGGACCCGTTCGTCGTTTGCGACAGCGAATACCGTAAGTCCGGCGCAAAAAACGCGCTCGTGTTGTAGCCCCAGTAGTTCGATAAACCCCGCTGCAGCAGGTGCCGGTCGTAGGCGTGATGATGCACCGGCATCAACTCCACCGCCGTAATCCCAAGGTCTGCCAGGTGGCGGATCGCCTCCTCCGAACCCAGTGCCGCATACGTCCCCCGCATCCCCTCCGGAATCGCCGCATGCAGCCTCGTGAACCCCTTCACGTGCAGTTCATAAATAATCGTCTTGTGCCATGGAGTCTTCGGACGCCGGTCATCTCCCCACGTGAACGCCGAATCGATCACCGCCGCCAGCGACGCCGATGCCGCGTTATCCCGCGAATCAAACGACAGGTCCCCGCTCGTATCCCCGATCCGGTACCCGTACATCTCATCCCCCCAGTGGATCGTTCGCCCAATCGCCTTCGCATACGGATCGAGCAGCACCTTGTTCGGATTGAACCGATGGCCGCGCAGCGGCTCGTACGGCCCATGCACTCGCCATCCGTATAGCTGGTCCGGCAGAATCCCCGGCAGGTAGCAATGCCAGATCTGATCCGTCTGCTCCGTCAGCATGATGCGCTCGGTCTCCCTCCGCGCATTCGCCGAATCAAACAGGCACAGATCCACCCGCGTCGCATTCTCCGAGAAAATGGCGAAGTTCACCCCGGACCCGTCCCAAGTCGCTCCCAACGGATACGGACTCCCGTGTCTCACCTTCACCCTCATAGGTAGTAGTCGAAGTCCTTCTCCGTCCGCACCCGCTTCCGGAACCGCAGGATGTGCACAGGCGTCGACTCGGGCGGCATCTCCACGTAACTCCGCCTCCCCTGCCACAAATACCGCGCCCCGCTCAACAGATCATGCGCCTGAAACGCAACCCCTTCATCCAGACCCAGCCGCTCCAGTTCCAGCGTCACCCATCCTCTCTGCGTATGGAACGGATCCAGGTTCACCACCACCACCACCGCATCCGCCCCAACCTTCGCCTTGCTGTAACACACCAGCAGCGGATTGTCCGTCGCGTGGAAATGCAGCCCCTCATCGCTTTGCAGCGCGGCATTCTCCTTCCGGATCCGGTTCACCCGCGCGATGAACTCCTTCAGACTCCATTCGGAATTCAAGTCCCGCTGCTTGATTTCATACTTCTCCGCATGCAGGTACTCCTCGCTCCCCGCCTCCCGCGGCGCGTTCTCGCACAACTCGTACGCCGGCCCGTATATCCCATAGCTCGCCCCTAGCGTCGCCGCCAGCGCCAGCCGGATGAGAAATGCCGGCCGCCCGCCCGTCTGCAAAAACTCCGGCAGAATGTCCGGCGTGTTCGGCCACAGGTTCGGACGCAGATACTCCTGTAACTCCGTCTCCCGCAATTGCTCGAAGTACCGCGTCAACTCCTCTTTCGTGTTCCGCCACGTGAAGTAGGTGTATGACTGGCTGAACCCCAGCTTCGCCAGTCGCGCCATCACCTTCGGCCGCGTGAACGCCTCCGACAGAAACAACACATCCGGATATTGTTCCTTGATCCCCGCGATCGCCCACTCCCAAAACGGAAACGCCTTCGTGTGCGGATTATCCACCCGGAAGATGCGTACCCCCTGCTCGATCCAGAACAGGAAAATGCTCCGCAACTCCTTCCACAACTCCTCCCAGTTCTCGCTCTCGAAATCCAGCGGATAAATGTCCTGATACTTCTTCGGCGGGTTCTCGGCATACTGAATCGTGCCGTCCGGACGCTTGCGAAACCATTCCGGATGCTCGCGCACATAAGGATGGTCCGGAGTGCATTGCAGCGCGATGTCCAGAGCCACCTCGATTCCATACGAACGCGCAGCCTCCACCAGGTGACGGAAATCCTCGAGCGTCCCCAACTCCGGATGCACCGATTTGTGCCCGCCCTCCTCCGACCCTATCGCCCACGGACTCCCCGGATCCCCCGCCTCCGCCGTCACCGCATTGTTCCGCCCCTTCCGGAACGTCCGCCCGATCGGATGAATGGGCGGCAGATACAGCACGTCGAACCCCATGTAGGCGATGTATGCCAGCCAGCCCTCGCAATCCCGCAGTGTCCCGTGACTGCCCGCCTCCCCCGCGCACGATCGCGGAAACACCTCGTACCACGCGGAGAATCGTGCCCGCTCCCGGTCCACCACCACCGCCAGTTCCTTCCCGTACCGCGTCGCCAGGGACCGGTCGGGATACCGCGACACCACCTCCGCCAGTTCGTCGTCCAAAGCCAGCGCATTCCGCTGCTCAGCCGGCATCTCCGCCCGCAAGCTCGCCGCCCACTCCATCAACCGGTCCCTGTCCGCGCCCTCCGCGCGCCCCGCCGCCTCTTCCACAAGTTGAGCCCCGGCGAGCGCCTCCACCCGCACGTCCTGCCCCGCCGCGATCCGCTTCCTCAAATCGCCGCGCCACGTCCGGAAGCGATCCACCCATCCCTCCACCGTATAGCGGTACCGCCCCAACACACTCACGGGAAACACCCCCCGCCACCGGTCGTTTCCCAGCGCCTCCATGGGAGCTTCCCTCCACTCGGGTTCGCTCTCGTGGCGGTACAGCAGACGGCGCCGGATGCCATCATGCCCATCTGCAAAAACATCCGCCTCCACTTCCACCACATCCCCAACCACCCGCTTGATGGCAAACCGCCCGCAGTCGATTTCCGGACGCACTCCTTCAATCGCGACACGATTTCTCCCGTCCTCGGTGAGACTCAACCACTCCTCCTCTGCGTTAGTTTCGAGATCCATGTGACAGCTCCTATCGCCGGATTTTGCAGGCGTCGCCGTGATTCAGGCCGTGGGCGCGCAAGCGCCCCGATCGGCAAGCGAGTTGTTCAGACCTCTAACTCTCCAATCATTGCACCGGCGCTAAACAGAGACCATCCAGTGAACCCGTGACATCACCCGCAAAAACAGGGTAGACCCCGCTTCTGCCCGCCCCTCCGATAGACATGTGAGCCAATGGCTGGATTCTTCCCTCGAGCGAATACGGCCTGCCCGCACGACATCCGGTGAACGTGCCTGCCGTATTCCCCTGCTCGCCGTGTCAGTGTACTTGGCCCGCCAGTTCGCTGGCGTCGATTGTGTGGCGCATCAGATCCTCGTCCGCCCTTAGCGCCCGAATCGCCGCCGCGCGCGCTTTCGCCTCTTTCGCCTCCCGATTCCGATTCCTCTGCCGCAGCACCACCGCGTAATTCGACAGAATGTCGGCCAGCAGAGGATGTTGCGGCCCCAACCGCGCCTCCGCAATAGCCAGCGCCCTCTCCAGAGAGCCCTCGGCATCGGCCCAGCGATTCTCCATTCCGGCCACCGTGGAGAGATTGACCAGCGTCTTCAGCAGGGCAGGTGTGTTCTGCCGGGGCTGCCGTTGGCGGATTTCCAGTGCACGCTCGAGGTAGCTCCGGGCCTCCACTACGCGCCTTGTCTGCGCGCACAGTGCGCCGAGATTGTTCAGGATTGAGGCCGCTGCCTCGTCATCTCTTGAGGAAGTAGCCTCCCAGATCGCGATCGCTCGCCTGTAGGCGTCCTCGGCGTCTGAATACTTGCCCTGCCCGTAATAAGCTACTCCGAGATTCTCGTGCATCAGAGCGACCTCAAGGTGTTGCGGGCCCAGTGCGGCGATCGCGTCCCCCAGCGATCGGGCGATTAGCCGGTGCGCTTTTGCGTACTGCCCGGCATCGAGATAATTGGTCGCTAAGTTGTTCAGACACTCGGCCCACCGCAGCGCATAGTCTCTCCCGGCCCGTTCCCAGATCTGACCGGCCCGCAAATACAGCGTCTCCGCCTGCGAATAATTGCCCAGGTCGTGCTCTACCGTTCCGAGAATGTGCAGAGCGACGGCGAACCTGAGATCCCCCTGCCAGGCTCTCCCCGCTTCCCGCACGACTTGGGTCAGCAACTTCCGCGCCCCCACAAGATCGCCCGAATGCTGTAGCTGCGAGGCCGTCACAACCGTCTGTTTCCAAACCCCTTCGGGGCTCGCTTGCGCTGCGAGGCGATTCACTCCCAGCGTGCCCAAAACTGTAATAGCAAGCACCTTCAATGCTTTGGCCATCGTGCCCTCCTTCCTGGACGATTCACGCCATGATCTCAGTGCACGGGGAAGTGGAGTCCTTCGGACTGTCCACTCGCAGCGCCGGATCGAACTCAGACTGTCCTGCTGTCAATTGTTAATCCGAGAAAAGGAGATGAAACCTGTAACACTACTCCGAATTTTCTTGTTATATTTGCCCCGTTATGGCGAAGTCCGGGAGATCGTCTTTGAAGAGGGGATTCCCGAATGCAGCAGGTCGGGACGGGTGGAACCAAGGTTTATCGAGGCGATCAGAACCTGGCGGACAATACAGCCCGCCCCCGTCTCCGTCACAATGGCTCCATGCCACACAACACGCTGGGATACCCCACCATAACCCCGTACATCACCATCCGCGGAGCCGCCCAAGCCATGGACTTCTACAAACTCGCCTTCGGAGCCGCGGAACGCATGCGTCACGCCGATCCCGACGGCAAGCTCCGCCACGGCGAATTGCAAATCGGCAACTCGCCCCTGATGCTCTGCGATGAGTTCCCGGAATTCTCCCAAATGCGCAGCGTCCAGGCCTACGGAGGCTCCGGCGTGAATATCTTCCTCTCCGTCGAAGACGCCGATACCATGGCCGCCCAGGCAGTCGCCGCCGGAGCCGTTCTCGAACACCCCATGAAGGACGCCCCCTATGGCCGTTCTGGAGGCGTCAAAGACCCCTTCGGCATCACGTGGTGGATCACCGCCCCAAAGCACTGAAACGCCGCTACAGCGCCGCTGCCTCCGCCTGCTCCAGCGTTTCAAAAAACGGAAACACCGTGTCCAGATGCGTCACCCGGAATGCCGCCCGCACCGCCCCTGCCGCCGCGGCCATCCGCAGGCTCCCTCCTTCCACCATGATCTTGTTGTAGCTCGCAATGAACCGTCCTATGCCCGTGCTGTCGATGTGCGTCACCCCGCGCATATCGAACACGAAGTGCCTCACCCCCTGCTCCAGCAGCGTCGACACCAGCATATCCACGCTCAGGTTCGCCGCCCCCAGCATCATCTTCCCCTCCACAGTGATGCGGACCATCGCCGGACCTGACATTTCATGACGCACCGAAAGCATGGCTATAGCAGAGTTTTCGAGCATACCATCATTTCACCGGCCCTGGCGCCGAATGAACGCGCAACGAACTCCCATCAAAACTCCCCATCCGGCCCACGTTGAGTTTTCCCAATGTGCTATGTTATACGTTTCAAGTTATGGCATACGTTATCGCTGAACCTTGCATTGGCACCAAAGACACCGCTTGCGTGGATGCCTGCCCCGTGGATTGCATTCACCCCAAAAAGGACGAAAGTAACTTCGATGAGTTCGAGCAGCTCTACATTGACCCCGTGGAATGCATCGACTGCGGAGCGTGCGTGCCCGTTTGCCCCGTCTCAGCGATCTTCGCCCTCGACGACCTGCCCGAAAAGTGGGCCAACTACGCCGAAAAAAACGCCGCCTTCTACGGCCGGTAACTCGCAACGGAGGTGTCCGTTTCCCAGACCGTGACCGCCTGGATGCGAACGGACGCCGCCGCCGCCCCCTCATTCAATCCCTTCTGCACCTCTTCACAGAAATACTTGGCGATGTTCTCGGCTGACGGGTTTAACTCGGTGAACGGCGGCAGGTCGTTGATGAACTGGTGATCGAGATAGGCCATCGTCTTGCGCAGGATCCTCTTCACTTCCACGAAGTCCACCAGCAACCCCGTCACCGGGTCCACGTCTTCGCCCTCCAGCGTAATCCGCACCCGGTAGTTATGGCCATGCACGTTCTCGCACTTGCCGCGATAGTTCCGCAACGAGTGCCCCGCCGCGAAGGTATCTTCCACCGAAACTTCAAACATCGAAAAAACTCTCCACCTCGTTCCAATCCATCGTAAAGCGGTAGTCTGGAAGACTATCGAAGAAGACTTGGCCGTAGCGCTGCTTCGTAATGCGGGTGTCCAGCAAAGCGACGATACCGCGGTCGGTCCGTCCACGGATCAACCTGCCGAACCCTTGTTTCAACGCAATGGCCGCCTGGGGAATCTGATAATCGTAAAAAGGATTCCCCCCGTTTTCGCGCACCATGCGGATTCTCGCCTCCACCACTGGGTCGCTCGGCACTGCAAACGGCAACCTATCTATGATAACGCACGATAACTGCTCCCCCGGCACATCCACCCCTTGCCAGAAAGAAGACGTGGCGAACAGCACCGCATTCGGCGTCGAGCGGAACTCCTCGAGCAGCGCATGCCTCGGCCCCGTCCCCTGAAGCAGCGCCGGATACTCCAGCGCCATCGAAATCCGGTCATGCGTGGCCCTCATCTGCTGGTAGCTCGTGAACAGCACGAATGCGCGCCCTCTACTCAACCGCAGCAGCCTCAGGATCTCCTCGCAAGATGCCCCCAAAAACGCCGGCGTGCGCGCGTCCGGCAGATGCTGCGGAACATAGAGCAGCGCCTGCTTGTAATACTCGAACGGACTCGCCACCGCCAGCGTGCGCGCGTTCAACGCCCCCAACCGCCCCTTCACGAAATCAAAACTCCCCGCCACCGTCAGCGTAGCCGACGTCAGTATCACCGTATCCACCCGCTCAAACACCTTCTGCGCCAGAAGCGCGGAAACGTCGATCGGCGTTGCCTGCAAATGACACGTACGCCCCCGCCGGTCCACCCAGTACACAAACCCCGCATCCGCGCTTTCCATGAAAAACCGCACCCGTTCATGAATATCGCGCGCCCGCCGCAGGATGGGAATCATCTCCTCCGGCGCGCCCTTCACCAGTTCCAGATGCGTCCACGCCAGTTCGAACCCGCTCAGCAGATCCTGGTAAACCTCGCCGTGCTCCTCCAGCAACGCCCGCTGCTGCGCGAACCCGGCCCGCCCTTCCCCTTCCCCGAACAGCCGGAAAAACCGGTCCGATGCGTCCTGAAGTTGCAGCAAAACCCGGTCCAGTTCCGCCGACCCGAAATCCTTCCTCCGTGACAGTGCCGCCGCGTCCCGGCAAAATTCCTGCGCCTGGAAGTTGCTCACGCTTACCCCAAAATACGATCCCGCCGTGTCCTCAATCTCATGCGCTTCGTCGAAGATGATCGCGTTGTACTCGGGAAGAATGGCGCCGTACTCGTCCTCCTTCACCGCCAGGTCGGCGAACAGCAGGTGGTGATTGACAATCACTATGTCGCTCTCGTGCGCACGCTGGTGCATCTGCGTAATGAAGCAGCGCTCGAACTGCGGGCACTTCTGCCCCGTGCACAAATCCCGCCGCGCGTCCAGCTTGTTCCACGCCGTCGAATATTCCGGCAGCGTCCGGATCTCCGCCCGGTCCCCCGTCTCCGTCGTCTTCTCCCATTCCCGGATCACCTGGAAATCCGCAATCTCCTCCAACCCGTCGAGAATCGCCTCCTTCTCCGAGTCGTACAGCTTTTGCCGGCACAGAAAGTTCCCCCGCCCCTTCATCAGGCTCACTTTCAGCGGCTCCGCGAAATGCTGCTGCAGGAACGGAATATCCTTGTGGTACAACTGCTCCTGAAGATTCTTCGTCCCCGTCGACACCACCACCCGCCGCCCCGATAGTATCGCCGGAACCAGGTAAGCCAGCGTCTTCCCCGTACCCGTCCCCGCCTCCACAATCAGGTGCCGCTTGTCCTTGAGCGCCGCCTCCACCGCCTCCGCCATCTCCAGTTGCCCCGGACGGAATTCGTAATTCGGATGCCAGCGCGATAGCGCCCCCTTCCGCGAAAAGAAGGCCCGGGCGGATTGTGTTCTGGCTGCGGTCGACATTCCCTTTTCAAGTATAGTGGGGCCGGCGTAATCCTCCGCTCACGCGTAAATGGGATCCAGCTTCTTTTCGATATACTCCATGCACCGCCCCAGGCTGTGCCGCGGGCTCACCGGAGCATAGTGCAGATCCAGGTTGATCCAGCCCTTGTAACCCACCCCCTTGACAATCCGCATAATCCCCGGCAGATCCACTTCCCCGTCCCCGTAATCCACGTTCCCCAGCATGAATGTCCCGTTCTGCGATCCCGCCTTCTCCACCTTCCCGTTCGCCAGCCGCAGCTCATGATCCAGGTACTGATACCTCGCATCCACCAGATCGAAGAAAATCAGCCGCTCCGCATACTTCCGGAACAAACCCAAAATGTCGCAGTTCGCCATGTACAGATGCACCGTATCCGGGCACCAATGGAACTTCTTCGGATCCGTCAGCTTCAACAGCATCTCGATCTCGTCCTGCGTCTCAATCAACTGTCCCTGGCTGTGATTGTGCAACCCCGTCCGGATCCCGTACTCCGCGCACACATCCCCCAGGTGGTTGTAAAACAGGCACGCCCGCCGGATGTGCTCCCGCTCCAGCACCTTGTTCACCCTCCTCGGCGAGAACGTCACCAGTTCCGTAGCTCCGAACCGCTTCAAGAACTCGCAAGCCCGCCGCGCCGATTGCTCCATCTCCCCCTGCTTCGGCGGATCATCCGCCGCGCCTCCGAATGACAGCGTCGCAATTCGGAGATTCCTCTTCGACAACTCCTTTTCAAGCTGCGAAAGGCTCATCCCGATTCGCTCCACAATCGACGGCCACCCCGTAAACCGGTACCCGTTGAAACCCGTGTCCCGAATCACATCCAGCATCTCCGTGTACGGAAGCGTACCCGTGTCCTGCCACTGTGTGGATGTCCAAAGAAAACTGCTCACGCACCATTGAATGTGCGGGCGCTTGCCTGGATAGAATGCCGCCGCGCGCTCGCGGAGCGCGCCAAGCGAGGCAGCCAGTGCGGAAAGTGCTTGCCGGCGATGCATATACGGAATCTTTTCACAAATTCCCCTCCGCCTGCGCGCCGCCGCCCCCCTACTCGGCAGGCAGTCTCACTTCCAGCTTCAAAACCCCGTCCACTGCTTCCAGCGACGCGCTGCCGTTATGCGCTTCGGCGATTCGCTTCACGCTCGCCAGGGCCAGCCCCGAACCCGGTGGAAGATGCGGCGTAAACGCCTCAAACAGCTCCGATGCGTGCGCCAGCAGCGCCTCCCCTGCCTCACACGAACATTCGAGCGCTGCCTGCGCTCCATCCCGGTACAGTGAAACGTACACCGGTTGCTCCGTCCGCGCAACCTGCCGGAATACATTCAACATCGTGCGAACCAGGTGTTGCCCCTGCGCCGGATCCACCAGCGCCAGCGGTGTCGAGCAGCAATCGGTCCAGTCCAATTCCACATTCTGCTCCACAGCCTGCGCCGTCAGGTGGTCCGTGATCATTTCACACAGATCGACCCACGCCGGGCGCGGCGCCGCCGCCTGCAGAAAATGAACCGCGTCCGACAGAATCCAGCTCATCTGGTGAACCATCTGCTGGATCTTTTCCAACTGCCGGTCAGCCCGGGGATCCGCACCTGAAAGAATCAATTGAAGATAGTACGCGGCGGTGTCGATCGTACTCAATGGTTGGCGTAACTCATGCGAGAGATGGCGCACGACGGCGTTGACTTCAGGCTGCTCCGCTGTGCGGCAGTCAACCTGTGGTGTGCAAAAAAATGCTGCGGCTTGGGCCATTCGATTGTTGTATTAATGCGCTAAGTTCGGGTGAACCGCTCTCGGGGGACTCCATTTTTATACCCCACCCGCATAGGCGAGTCAATGTACATTTTGCGGGTATTTTTCTGGTACTCGTGGCCGTCAAAGAGGAAGCGAAAATACCTCTAAAACCCAACATCCCAGATGTCGCGAAGAGGCAGCTGGAAACCTCGAAGAACCGGATCGCCGCAAACGCTCTTCGGTTTGTCAACCACAACCGGCGCTTGCCCCGTTCGATACACATGAACCCGTCGCTCGAAGGGATCAACCAGCCACCCGAGCAAAACTCCGTTGTCCGAATACTCGCGCATCTTCTCCTGAACATCGGCGAGAGAGTCGGACTCCGACCGGATTTCCGCCACGAACTCCGGAACCAGCCGCGGAAAAGCCTTCCTGCGCGTCTTCGGCATCTCACTCAGCCGCTCCTTGCTCACCCACGCCGCATCAGGAGAACGTATGGCGCCATTCGGAAGCTCAAAACCTGTGGAGGAGTCAAAGCACTCTCCCGTTCCATCTTTTCGGGCCCAAATACCAAGACACACGGACAGTTTGTGGTTTCTGTTGCCCGACTCGAGGCTCGAGGCGGGAATCACCACCACGGCTCCATCGGAATCGCGTTCCATCCGCCAATCCGGATGCTGCTCGCAGAGCCGGTAGAAGTCTTGCCGGCTCATCGGCACACCCCGTTACCGCGAATAAACCGTCAAATTCTGCTTCGTCGTCCCCCGCCACTTCTCCTGCCCCGGCGCACCGTACTTCTCAAACCACCCATCCAACTCCGCATCCAGGCTCCGCTTCACCTTCGCATATGCCGCATCATCGATGCGGTTCGCCTTCTCCCCCGGATCCCGCTCCAAATCGTAAAGCTCGCTCGGCCATTCCTTGGTCCGCCGCACATACTTCAGGTTCTCCGTCCGCACCCCGCGCACGTACGAGTATTCAAAAAACAACCGGTTCCTCCACTGCGGATGCTCGCCCCGCAGGAAAGGCGCATAACTCCGCCCCGGCCGCCGCGCATCCGCCGCCGCGTGGATTCCCAAATAGTCCAGGATCGTCGGAAAGTAATCATAGCTCGAAACCATCGGAGCCAGCACCTGGTTCGCCTGAATCCGTCCCGCGTGGTTCCAGATCAACGGCACACGAATGGATTCCTCGTACATGTTGAACGGCCACGTGCCATTCCCTTTTCCCCACACCCCGTGGTGACCCGCGTTCCACCCCTGGTCCGCCGTGAAGATCACCAGCGTATTCTCGCGCACGCCCATCGAATCCAGCTTCCGCAGCACCTTCCCTACGTTCGCATCCACTCCCGAAATCAGCGCCGAATAGCCGCGCTTGTTCTCTACGTTCCCATGCAGCTTCCGCTGGCTCCCGTTTTGCCACGGATGAATCGGCTCGTTCGGAAAGCATTCGAACTTCGCATCCTTGTAAGGCGCGCGGTACTCCTCCGGCTGAAAATCGAGCGGCGTGTGCGGAGCATAAAACGGAACCAGCAGATAGAACGGCTTGTCCTTCACCGTATCCAGAAACTCCGCCGCGCAATCGCCCACGCTGTCGGTCTTGTACTCCCGCAGATGCGTGCGCACCCCGTTCTTCACGAACTCCGGATCGCGGTATGGCCCCCCGCCGCCCGGCACGGTCGCCCAATACGAAAAACCCTCCTGCGCCTTGTCGTCCTCGCCCATGTGCCACTTGCCGCACATGCCCAGCGTGTAGCCGTGCTTCGCCAGCACCGACGAGTACGTCGTCTTTCCGCTCAGCCAGCGCCGCGTGTGCTCGCCGAAGCTGTCCTCCGGCCGCAGCCAGTCCTGTACTCCGTGCACCGATGGAATCGTCCCCGTAATCCACGTCATGCGGCTCGGCGAACAAACCGGAGTGCACGCGAATGCCCGTGTGAAGCGCGCCCCGCCCGCCGCCAGCGCATCCAGGTTCGGCGTATGCATCTCACGGCATCCATAGGCCCCCATCGCCCATGCGCCATGGTCGTCCGTCATGAACATCACCACGTTCGTCTTTTTCTTCTGCGCCCCCAGCGGAGCCGCGGCCATGCTGCCAAGAAACGTCCGGCGATCCATGCAGCCTACTTTACACGGCCAGCAGGCAGGCTTGCACCGGCATCCCTGTGATGCGCTCCAGCGCCGTCGCATACCACGCAAGTTGCGCACGGTACCGGGCCGCCATCGTCTCCGTCTCGAGGTCGGTCTTGAAGTCCACTACCACCCAGCGGCCCTCCTCCTCGAACGCCAGGTCGATCACGCCCTCCAGCAACTGCTTCTCTCCCGTATGCGCCGTCACCGGATACTCACGGTGACGCCTCACAGCCCCGCGCGCCCGCTCGAGCACCGGATGCAGCAGCGCGTTGCGCACCGCCGTCACCGCTGCCTCCGCTTCCTCCTTCGGCGCCGCCAGCAGCCGTGCTTCCAGTTGCACCACGGCCGCAATCTCTTCCCGCGACGCATCGAGCGGCACGTCGCGCAGCGTGTTGTGCACCAGCGCCCCGAATCGCTTCCCCGCCGGCCGCGCCGTCGATCGCGCCGTCTGCTCCAGCAAAATTTCGCCTCGCCATTCCGCCGGAGGCTCCGTCGCCTCGCTCGCAATGGTCAGCTCCAGCGACGGCCGCACCGCCCCTTCGAGCAGCGCGTGGCGCCGCCCTTGCCACGCCGCGTGCTCGGCCAACCCCCGTTCCGCCGCTCCCGCATCTTCCGCGAACATCTCCCGCTGCCGCGCCGCGAAGCGCTCCTCCCGCCCCTCCGGAACAATCGCCGGATCCCACCACACCACCGCATGCCCGCCCGCCCGCGCAAAATGCAGACCCGGACGTACACTCGTTTCCTCAAAATATTCCGCCGGCCGGTTCAGCACACTCACCCCGCCGAACCCCGGGCAGCCATGCGCCGTGTGCGGTTTTCTCCGCATCTCCGCGTGCGGATACAGAGCCTTGTTCAGCGGCGATACCCACCCGTTTCGCTCCGTGTCCCCCACCACGGGAACCACCAGCAGATCGCGCGCCCGCGTCGCCGCCACATACGCCACCCGGATCCCTTCAGCATGCTCCCGCTTACGTTCAGCCTCCTCCTCCGCAATCAACTCGAGCGGCGAACATCCGAGCAGCCGCATCGCGCACAAACCCGTCGGCGCTTCGATGTACCGGTCCGGCGTCTCATGCGAAATGTTCGCCGTCATGTCCGCCAGCAGAACCACCGGAAACTCCAGTCCCTTCGCCGAATGCACCGTCATGATGCGCACCCCTTCGGCCCCATCCTCCAGCACCGGAGCCTCCGCCGATTCTGCCCGCGCCGCCTGCCTCGACAACTCCTCCACAAATCCCCGGAACGAAATGCCGCTCGTGCTCTCATATTGCCGCGCCAGGTCAATCACCCGCCGTACATTCGCAAGCACCTGGTTCCCCGCCGGCCGGAATGCAAACGCCGACCACGCACGCGTCGACTCGAGCAACAAATACAGCGTCTCCGCAATCGGCCGCTGGTTCCTCCCCCTGTGCAACTCGGCCAGCAGACCCAGCGCTTCCTTGACCGCCTCAAAATCCGCGGACAATTTCTCCGGATAGCTGTGAAACGGATACAACCGGCGATGCTCATGCCGGAAACACAGCAGCGTGTGGTCCGGAATAGCGAAAATCGCTCCCTTCAGCGTCGCGAACACCGCAAGTTCATCCTCCGGCCACTCGATCGCCGCAAGCGCCGCCCGCACCGTGTCGATCTCCTCCCGCTCATGAAAGCTCTTCGACCCCACCAGCAAATGAGGAATCCCCCGGTCTTCGAGTGACCGTACGTAATCGCGCGTGATATCGCGTCCGTAGTTCGTGAAGCGTCGGAACAGTATGCAGATGTGCCGCGGTTCGATCGGGACAAACTCCTCCGGCCGCTCCGCGTCCGCCACCTTCCACCCGCTCTCCCGCACCAGCCATTCCACAAAACCGGTCACCGCCTGAGGAAGACATTCGTCGATCGCCTTGTTCGAAACATCCCGCTTGCCGTATGGTCTGGGCGCGGGAAGCGCAACCACCGCGGGCTGCGTCTCCGGATCCCCGCGGTGCGGCTCCAGCGGCACATAGTCCGCCTGCGCCGCCTCCTCGTCTCCGGTCATTTCCGCCGCGAACGCCGCGTTGACACACTGCTGAAGACCCGGAACCGAACGGAAGCTCCGGCTCAGCCGCACCAGCCCCACGCCCCGAGCCTGTAAGCTCGCCCGCAGGATCCGGTAAAGCTGCACATCCGCCCGCCGGAACTTGTAGATCGATTGCTTCGGATCCCCCACCAGGAACAGCTTCCCCGGCGCCGGAGTAATCTTCAGCAACTCCGTCTGCCGCGCGTCGTTCGCCGACAGCATCAGCAAAATCTCCGCTTGCAGCGGGTCCGTGTCCTGAAATTCGTCCACAAACAAATGCGAGTATTTTTGTTGCAGATAACCGCGCACCTCGGCGTTGTCCCGCGCCAGGTTCCTCACCAGCAGCAGCAGATCCACGAAATCCAGTTGCCCCGCCCGCCGCTTCGCCTGGTCATACAGATCCACCAACTCCCACATCTCCCCGCGCAGTTGCGCCGCCAGGTCCGCCTCGGCACACGGGCGGAAATTCGCCACAGCCTGAAACAGAAGCTTATCTGGAACCTGCCGCTCCCGCCGCTTCCACACGCGGTAGAGCTTGAACAACAGCCCCTCCAGCATGTCGTAATCGCGCGGCTCGCGTTCCATCCACGGAAGCAGATCGCGCACCGGCTCCATCAGCTCCGTCTTGTGGCGGCTGAGGTGCGGAACCAGCGTCTTCACATGCTCCAACAGTTGGTCGATCACCGCCTCGCGCGCAAGCGGTGGCCGCTGCCACGCCCGCGGGAAGTCCCGCCACTCGATCAGGCTCCAGCCCGCGTATTGCAGCGACTCGATCGGCGTCGTGTCCTGATCCCGCTGCTCCCGCACTGCCAGCCGCGCCAGCGCCCGCCGCAACCCCGGCGAATCCTCATTCAACTTGCCTTGCAGCCACCGCCGAAACACCCCTTCATACACCCGCCGCGCTCCCCGTTCATCCAACTCCTCGAAGTCCGGATCGACGCGCGCCTCCACCGGACGCTCCCGCAGAATCTGCGCGCAAAACGCGTGGATCGTTCCAATCGCCGCTTCTTCCAAATGCGCCAGCGCCCCTTCCAGATGTCGCCCCTCCTCCGCGTCCTCCGTTTGCGCCCGCATGCGGTCGAGTTCCTGCCGCAGCCGCAGCTTCAATTCCCCCGCCGCCTTGTTCGTAAACGTCACCGCCACAATGCGGTCGATCGTCGTCAACCCCGCCCGCAGCACATTCACGATCCGCCGCACCAGTTCCGACGTCTTCCCCGTTCCCGCCGAGGCCTCCACCAGCAGGCTTTCCTCGAGCGAGTGCCGGATGCGTTCCCTCGCCGCCCCGTCTCCTGTCTGTGCGCCCGGAATCATGGGATGCTCCTCAATCGCTCCAGCGGCTCCAGCGGCGGCTTGCGCCGAACCCTCTCTTCCTCCCTCGGACCGCACACCATGCGGAAATCACACCATTCACACTGCCCCGCCGATGGGGCCGCCGGAAGGCGCCCGCTCGCGATGCCGTCGTCTATAATCCGCAGTGCCCGCTCCATGTCCCCCCGCGCGCCGTCCGTCACCGCCACGCTCACCGGCGTGTACCCGCCCCGCTGCGTGCAGTAATAAAGCCGCGAAAGCTTCACCGGCTTGCCGAACAATTCCTCCGCCGCCAGCGCATAAAGCAGCGGCTGAAGGATCAGCCCTCCGCCGGCGTGGCGCGGAACCTGCGCCGGAGCCTTCCCCGTCTTGTGATCCGTGATCCGCAAAGCGTCCCCGCCCCTCTGCTGCTCGATCCAATCAATGGAACCCCGCAGCAAAATCCCCTCCAGGATCCGCGCCGGTTGTTCCACGCTGCTCGGGTCGCGATGCTCGTCCGCGGGCATCCCGAAAGCGAACTCCGCATGCTTCCACTCCCATCCCGCCGCGTCCTGCTCCCTCCGCCGCAGCCACCCCTTCAGGTCCGCCCTCAGGTCTTCCACTTCGCTCCTCCAGACACGCGCAATCGCCGGAGCCAGATCCTCCTCGAACTTCGCCGCCACCTTGTCCAGCACTGCATCCGCAAGCTCCTGCAACTCCTCTTCCGTCGATGCCCGCTGCGCCAGTTGAAACAGCGCCTCGTGAAACAGCGACCCGCGCGTCAGCGGATCCATCACCTCGAGCGCAACCGGATTCTCCCGCGGCCTCAGCCGGTGTATCCCGTGTAGCAGGAACCGGTAAGGACATGCGGCGAAATGCTGCAGCGACGATGCCGACCACGGCCGTCGCGTCAGCCCGTGCATCGCCAGCACCGCCCGCGTGGCTTCGCTCGCGTCCATCAACCCATCCGCCGTCTTCCATTCCCTATCCCAACGCATGTACCGCGCCCGCAAAGAGCGCGCCAGGTGCGGATTGAGATGGAACAGATACCGCCCCCGGCCGCGTATCTTCCCCTGCGGTTGTCGCGAGGCCTCCTGCAAAACAGCGAGGTCGAACTCCAGCGCATCCACCGCCAGTTGCGGGTTCATTGGCGCCGGCCATCCCAGCCGCGTCATCGCCCCGGCCGCCGCGCGCCGCTCGAACTCCTTCAACTCCGCCAGCCTTCCTTCCGCCGCGCGCACCACTTCCATCGCGTAAAAAGACGGTACGCGGGCACGGTTCTGCGTCACATCCATTCGCGGGTAGGAAACCACCAGCCGCCGCCGCGCCGCGGCCGCCGCCGTATGCAGCCGCAGCCGCTCTTCCGCCACCCGGTCATCCCGCAGCGGCAGCCCCGCCTCCAGCCCCCGGCGGTAATCATCCAGCAGCAAAGGATCTTCGAACGCCTTCTTCGGAAACACGCCCTCCGCCAGCCCCGGCAGAAACACCACATCAAAACAATGCCCGCGCAACTCGTCCACTGAGCCGATCCATACCTGCCCGTAGCGCCGCTTCCGCGGAGGTCGCCGCAGGAACCGCAGCCGCTCCGCCAACACCAGAAAGACCTCATCCAGCGTCACCGGACCCACTTCCCCCATCGACCACAACTCGTTCAACGCCGCCAGAACCGAATCCGGACGCCGCAGCGTCATCTCCGCCAGATCCGACAACTGCTCCAGCCATTCGCCCCACGACGCTTGCCGCGGCAATTCATCCAACCGCCGGATGATGGGCAATGCCAAACGCTGAAGATTCTCGATCAGTTCAACTTGCCGCTGCAAATGCGCCGCCTCGGTCTCGTCCTCGTCCTCCAGCTTCGCCAGCCGCAGCCGAAACTCGTTCTCCAGTCCCCGCAACCGCCTCTCCCATCGTTCCTTCCCGCCCACTACAGCCGCGTCCACAATCAACCGCTCCCACGCCGCCGGCGTTGCCGGCGACACCGCTTCCTGCTCATCACGAACCCCGGGAATGTACTCCTCCCGCGAGAGCAGTTCGTCCTCCGTCCCGATCCACGCCCCTCTCCTCGCGGCCATCGCCTTCCCCTCCACCGGAGGCGTCTGGCCCAGCGACAGATATTCCGCAAACCGCGTCGCCGGAAACTCCTCCGCCGCGCAAGCGAGCAGAGCCAGAAACGCGCGTCCCGCCGGATCCGGCCGCACACTCCCCCTCGTGAAGTAAAACGGAATGCCCGCCCGGTTCAACGCCTCCTCGAGCAGCGGCTGATACCGCTCCGGACTGCGCAGCGCGATCGCCATCTCATCGAACGGCAGCCCTTCCTCCGCAAGCTGGTGCATGCGGCGCGCCGTCTCGATGCATTCCAGCCCCTCCCCGGCGGCGGAAAAGAAATCCAGCGTCCCATCGGCGGCAAGCTGCTCCGGAGCCGCGGTCGTAAACAGATGCGCCCGCAAACGGCGCAGCGAATCGCCGCCGCTCTCCGGCGCTCGCTCCGCCTCCACGCCAAGCACTGCCCTCAACCGCTCCACGCTTCGCTCATCCCCGTCCAGCACAACCGCCAGCGTCTGCGGCGCGCCCGCGGCCAGCGCCCCGATAAACTCCGCCGCAAGCGCCGAATGAACCGGCACATCCAGCAGCAGCAGCGGCAGCCCGCGCAGCGGATGGCGGCTCGAAGCATCCTCCCTCACAGCCATCTCGAGCAGCGCCGGAAAATCCGCCAGCCGCGTCTCAGCAAGCAGTTCCTCATACGCCTCATGAAGCGCGCTCAGATCCCTCGCCGGCATTCCCCCGGCCGCAAGACGGCTGCTGGCAACCCCCTCCAGCCGCAGGTCCCGCAGCGTGCGCGCCAGCGCCCGCGCAAACCCCGGGCTCCCCGCCACCGGAGAAAAATACTCGAGCCGCCCTTCCGTCCGCACCCGATGCGCGGCGCGCGCCGCCAATGCTTCCGCCCCCAGCGCATTCAGCGGCGCCAGCCCCCTCTGCGCCATCGCCGAAGCCGTCAGATTCGCCGCCAGTTGCGCCATCGTCAGGCGATGCACTCCCGCCACGCTGCCGCACCGCTGCCGCACGAAATCATCCGCCGCCCCACGCGTCGCCCCCACCACCAGCACCTCTCCCGATGCCGCGTTCCCAGCCGTGAACCGGACTGCTTCCTTCAGTAAAGCCTCGTAACCCGAGGCCCGCACGAGTCGCCGCATATCTGAACACCGCCTCATAAGTCTGCCGTGGCGCGCGCACTCCTGCGTGCCGCGTCGAGACTCTTCTCGACGCCTGCGCGCTGGAAGCCTAGGTATCTGACAGCGTCTCCGCTCATCCGCAATCCTGAATGGCGCATGTTTAGAATCGTAACTGTTCCAGACCCGTCCGCGACAATCCGCAGTGCGCTTCCAGTTCCTCTTCCGTCATCGCTCCGCTCCCGAGCGCCCGCAGGAAATAATTGTGCAGCCCCCGCACCGTGGCCGCATCGTCGAATTCCGCCCCTACCCGCGTCGCCTGCGCCGACTGCGCCAGAAAATTCTTCATCCGCATCGCCGCTTCCTCCAGATGCGCCGCGAAAAACTGGAACACCGCCGCATACCGCGGAGGAAGCTGCGCCGGATGCAGATCCCACCCCTGATAGAACCCGCACGATAGCGCGCGGTGGATATCCTCCCATTGCGCCTTCCACGCCCGCTCCACATCCTCCCGTGAACCAACCGGCAGAATCCGCGTCGGCCCGTCCGACATCCAGATCCCCGTCCCCGCCAGTTCCACCAGCATCTGGTTGCGCGCGTGCACACACAGCGGATGCCCCAGGTCCTGCGACGCTCCCAGCACCCCGCACGACGACGAGAAGTCATAAGGACCGAAATGCGCCCCGCGGCACCGCGACCCCGCGGCCGCAACCATCCCCCGCAGGTTCCTTAATGCTTCCGGCGTCTCCACCATCAGTTCCACACACGCCGGAGCCTCCAGGTCCTCCAGCGCGCGCATCAGCGCCGTCACTTCTTCCTCCGCCGTCACCTTCGGAAGCACCACCGTGAAATTCTCGGGCAGCGCCCCTCCCGTCTTCTCAAACAGCGTGCGGAAAAACACCCGCAGCGTCCGCATGGCACGCCCCCGCCCGTGCGCGCTGAGCGATTTCGATCGCAGGCCCAGAAACGAAGGCAGCGTCCCCGCCCTCATTCCGAGCGCCACTTCCGCGGCAGCCCCCGCCGCGTGTCCGTCTTCCTCCTCATCCCCGCGATAGCCATAGCCATCCTCGAAGTCGATGCGGGTAATCCTCAACCGTCCGCGCGCAAAGCTTCGCTCGGACGCGCGCCGCCAAATCATCGGACACAGGCAGCAAATCACGATGCTGCTCCAACACAGTGAGCGCAATCCGCCCGAATTTCGCCCCTACATCATGGCGGAAAAGATGGGCCCCGCCGTAAACAGTATGAATTGGTTGCCGCGTGGTAGGTTGCAAGGTCAGTTCTCATTTTCTATCTTGCCACCCCCGCCCTCATCAATCCCGAGATATCCCCAATTGCCGGATCTTCTCCTGCAAACTCTGCCGCTCCAGCCCGATCGCCGCCGCCGTCCGCGTCACATTCCCCCCATGCTCCCTCAACTTCCGCGTCAGATACTCTATCTCGAACAGCTTCCGCGCCTCCCGGAAATCCGCGGCCTCCAAATACGGCTCGCTCTTCGCCGCCCCGAACGGCAGCGGCTCCGCCGCCATCTTCACATCCGCCGCCGTCACCCGCTCCGAGCGCGCCAGCACGAACAGCCGCTCCACCGCGCTCCGCAATTGCCGCACATTCCCCGGCCAATCGCCCCCGCCCAGCAGCACCATCGCCTCGCGCGTCAATTCCGGCCCCTCCCGCTTGTACTTCCGCTGCAAGTCGCTCCAGAACGACTCCACTAGCAGTGGAATATCCTCCCGCCGCTGCCGCAGCGGAGGCAGATACAACGTCATCCCCGCCAGCCGGAAGTAAAGATCCTGCCGGAACCTTCCCTGCCGGATCGCCGTCTCCAGATCCTGATTCGTCGCCGCCACAATCCGCACATCCACCTGCGTCGGCCTCGATGCGCCCAGCCGTTCCACCATCCCCGTTTCCGCCGCCCGCAAAATCTTCGCCTGTGTCGCCGGCGTCATGTCCCCGATCTCATCCAGAAAAAGCGTCCCACCCGTAGCCAGTTCGAACTTCCCCGGCCGCGCCCCCATCGCCCCCGTGAATGCCCCCTTCTCATACCCGAATAGTTCGCTCTCCACCAGGTGCTCCGGCAGCGCCGCGCAGTTCAACGCCACCAGCCGCCCCCGCGCCCGCGGACTCCGAGCGTGGATCTCCTGCGCCAATAGATCCTTCCCCGTCCCGCTCTCTCCCAGAATCAGCACCGGAAGATCCGTCTGCGCCACCCGTTCCGCCATCAGAAAAACTTCCCGCATCGCCGGCGAATCCCCCACCATCCGCCCGAACTGCCCTTCTCCCGCCAGCCGGTCGCGCAGGTCCTGCAACTCCCGCCGCAGCGCCTGGTGCTCGAACGCCCGCTCCACCACCAGCCGCAATTCTTCGAGATCGTATGGCTTCGGCAGATAGTCGAACGCCCCGTTCTTCATCGCATCCACGGCAATCCGCTCCGAACCGTACGCCGTAATCATGATCACCGCCGGCGAATGAAGCCCCTGGTTCAATTCCTTCAGCAGTACCATCCCGTCTTCCCCGGGCAGCGTGTAATCAAGCAGCACCACCTGCGGATTCCCGCTCCGGATCGCATGCCGCGCCCCCTCCACCGCCTCCGCTTCCAGCACTTCGTACTGCGCCTGAAACGCACGCTTCAACGCGAAGCGCGCCGCGGCCTCGTCATCCACCACCAGCAGGGTTTGCATGAAGAACATGGCAATTATCGCAAACGAAAAACGTAGCGGTCAGCCGCCAGCCAGTTGAACACATACAGCAAAGCAATCGTCAGCAGGTTCGCCGGCAACAGCGGAATGCCAAGAAAACCCGCCATCACCCGCATGCCGAACAGATTCCCCAAAATCGAAACCACCCCCGTCGTCCATTGGAACCGAAGAAACCGCGTCCCAGGACACTGCCTCTCCACCCATGTCCATCTCCGGTGCCAGTAAAAGTTATGGATCACCGCCGCTTCCACCGCCAGCGCCGTCGCCCACAAATAATGCAGCCCCAGGAAATCATGGAACACCTTCAGCGCCGCAAGCTGTACGGCGATCCCCGCCAAACCCACCGCGTTGAACCGCAGCCAGTTCCCCATCACACACGCTCCGCTTGGTAAAGCTCCCTCGTGTTCCGCGCCACCGTCACCACCAGCACCACCGCCATTGCCGCCGCCGCGATCGCGCCCGCAACGTCGAAAAACAACATTTCCGGTCCAAGGATCTTCGTCGCCGGCTGGAAGAACGCCACCGTGTTCCCCATCGCCAGAAGAATCCGCATCTCCGTCGGCCCGAACTTCCACCACGAAATCGAAAACACCCCCAACGAATGCGCCGCCAGATACGACTGGATGGCCAGCAGCAGGTACCCGAGCAGCATCGCCACCGCCACCGCCGCGCTGACATAGCCCGACAAAGCCATGCCCCCGAACAAAAACACCGCGCTCATCGCGTCAATAATGTGGTCCACGTAGTAGCCGTATCTCGGCCGCAGCTTGCCCCGCACACGCGCCAAGGTCCCGTCCAGCGAGTCGCCCAGCCAGTTCACCGCAAGCCACACGTTCACCACCAACAGCGCCGGCGGCCATACGCTCGCCATAGCGTAGCTCACTCCCGCCAGAATCATGGCCACAAACCCGAGCACCGTTAAGTGATCCGGATTCACCCCCGGCGGCAGCCGCCGCGCCATTGCCGTCAGAACCCGCTTCTCCGCCCCCGCCAGCACGCTCTCCTGCACCCGCCTGGCATCGCGGAACGTCGGCGAAATAGTTACATTTGTCATGGCCTGTTCCTCCTTTCCTCAGTGGAATGCCACCCCGATCCGGAACTCCGGAAAGCCGCGCTCGTTCACCGAGTACTGGTGATTGCGAAACTCCGCCCGGATGCCGATCTTCGGCTTCGCCCAATACACAACCCCTCCCCCATAGTTGGCGCCGTTGGCCGAACCCTGGCGGAAGAAAAGACTGTAGCCGGCAGTCACGAACGGATCCCACTTCGTATCCTTCCTCCCGGCCAGGAAGTGATACCCCCCGTTCACGTTCAGCACGCCGAAAACCTCAGCCGGAGCGCGAAACGGATAAATCGCTCCGATATCTCCCCCCGCGGTGATCCCCTTCCAGACCACACCCTCCCCGCCGGCGCCTGTATGTCCGAACGCCGTCCCGTAGTTGCTTCCGAATCCCTGGTACACGAACCCTTGGGACTTCGGAACCTGTGCCAACCCGCTCCCCGCGCCAAAGGCGGTTGCCAGAATCAGTGGAAATATTCGTTGCATGACTTTGTCCGCAACTGTAAGCTGCACCGCGATCGCCAAACCCGCACAACAGAATTTCAATCACTTAACCCGCCCAATCCCGCGCACATGACAGCCGCCGCTGACGCATTGTCAGAAAAAAACGACAGGCCCGTCGTTTCCTTCGAAACCCAGCCCACCCCACCCCCGTCAACTGCCCAAGAGGAGGTGGACATGAAGCTCTCCACGTTGACGAAAACCGCCCTACTCGCCGCACTCACCCTGTTACCCGCGGCTACCCTCTCCGCCCATGACGGCCGCCACTATAGAAAGCATTACAAGCACGCCAAGCGCTATTCCAGACACGCCTTCGTGGCGCGCTACGGCCCTGCCTACTATGGCCCCGCTTACTATTACCCTGTCCCCGTCTATCGCCCCCGAGTCGTGGTAGTCGAACCCGCCCCGGTCTACCCCGTCTACGTCCCCCCGCCCCCCGTCTACGTCGCCTCGCCCCCCGGCATCAGCATCGGCGTCTACATCGGCCGCTAAGCTAACTCACAATCCCCTGATCACCGCATCCGTGAACTCGCTCGTCGTCGCCGTACCCCCAATATCCGGCGTCACCGTCTTCCCGTCCGCGTACACCCGCTCGATGGCATCCTGCAAACGGTCCGCCGCCCCGCGTTCGCCCAGATGCCGCAGCATCAGCACCGCGCTCTCCATCAACGCCGTCGGATTCGCAACGCCCTTCCCCGCAATGTCCGGAGCGCTCCCGTGCACCGCCTCGAACACCGCGTACTTCTCCCCCATGTTCGCCCCAGGCACCAAACCCAGCCCACCCACCAGTCCCGCCGCCAAATCCGAAACAATGTCCCCATACAGGTTCGGCAACAGCAGCAGATCAAAAGTCTCCGGCCGCATCACCAACTGCATCGATGCATTGTCCACAATCAACTCTTTGTACTCCACATCCGGATACTCCGCCGCCACCTCCCGCGCGCATCTCAGGAACAGCCCGTCCCCCAGCTTCATGATGTTCGCCTTGTGCACCGCCGTCAGCTTCTTCCGCCCGTTCGCCCGCGCGAACGCGAACGCATACTTCGCAATCCGGATCGATGCCGTCCGCGTGATCACCTTCAGGCTCGTCACCACGTCCGTCACCACCTCGTGCTCCAGCCCCGAATACAGATCCTCCGTATTCTCCCGGAAGATGATCAGGTCGATCTTCACATCCTGAAACCGCGTCTTGATCCCCGGCAGGCTCCGCACCGGCCGCACATTCGCGAACAGCTCCAGCTTCTTCCGCAACGCCACGTTCACGCTCTGAAAGCCCCCGCCGATCGGAGTCGTCACCGGACCCTTCAGTCCCACGCGCGTCCGCTCCATCGATTCCAGCACCGCATCCGGCACCGATTGCCGCGTCCGCTCGATCACCGCGCCGGATAACTCCACTTCATGCCATTCGATCGGCACTCCCGTCGCGTTCACCGCGCGTACTGTCGCTGCCGCGACTTCAGGTCCGATTCCGTCGCCGGGTAGAAGAGTAACTGGATAGGGCACGCTTCATTGTAACGGCGAAGCCCCCCTACCGCGTCGTCGCCCCGCCATCCACCACCATCGCCGTCCCCGTCACGAATGACGATTCCTCGCACGCCAGGTACAGCGCCATCCCCGCAATCTCATCCGGCTGGCCCAAATGCGGCAGCGGCTGCGTCACCTTCAGCCGCGCCATGTGCTCTTCGTCCTTCCAGAAATATTCGCTGAAATCCGTCTGGATCAGCCCCGGACAGATAGCGTTCACCCGGATCTTGTGCGGCCCGAATTCTATCGCCCACACCCGCGTCATCATCAGCAGCGCCGCCTTCGTCGAACTGTACACCAGCCCGCCCGCCTGCGGCCGTAACCCCGCAATCGACGCGATGTTGATCACCGACCCTCCCTGCCCCCGCGCGATCATCTTCGGTACCAGCAACCGGATCAGCCGGTGCGCCGCCAGTACGTTGATCTCCAGCGTCTTCAGCAGCGCCTCATCCGTCACCTCCAACGACGGCCCCTGCCCCAGATTCGTCGCGCTGTTGTTCACCAGAACATCCACCGCCCCGAACAGCCGCTCCGTCTCCTCCACCAGCTTCTTCAGTTGATCCGCGCGCCCCACGTGGCACACAACCGGAGCCACCTTCCCCGGCAGTCCTTCACACTCCTTCGCCGCCGCCTCCAGGTTCTCTATCTTGCGGCTCGCAATCACCACATTCGCCCCGCACTCGGCATACCTCCGGGCGATGGCTTTCCCAATCCCCCGCCCGCCACCCGTAACGATGGCCACCTTCCCGTCCAATCGAAATGACATGCGCCCCATGATACACCGCGCCCCCGCCATGCATCGGTTGGCATTCGGTAAGCCTGCGCAGACGACCTGCATATCAGGCAGTTTTTGTCACCGGCTCCGCCGGCCACCGGTCGTGCTAATATATCCGTTACGGATGTATTCGCCAAGTCCCCTCACCCCCGCCGTGTTTCACATTCTCCTTGCGATTATTGATGGAGAAAAGCACGGCTACGGCATCATGCAGGAAGTGTCCGCGAGAACTGGGGGGAAGGTCATTCTGGGGCCGGGCACGCTCTATGGAACGATCAATCGCATGTTGGAAGCTGGCCTGATTGAAGAGTCGGGCGCACAAGCCGATCCCGCGCTGGGCGATGAAAGACGCCGCTACTACCGCATCACACGCAAAGGCCGGCGGGCAGCGGTAGCAGAGACCGGGCGCCTTCAGGAACTCCTCAGTGTGGCGCGCGCCAAGCGCCTGTTGCAGCGGCCAAGACACGTCTGAGGGATCTTATGAGCTGGTCCGAAAAGATCTATCGTCTTCTCCTCCAAGCGTATCCGCGCGATTATCGGAGCCGGTACGCGGAACCTATGCAGCAGCTATTCCGAGACCGCCTGCGCCAGGTGCGCTCGTTCACCGGCTTTGTGGCCCTGTGGCGGCGGATGCTCGCCGACTGGGCGGTTTCAGTGCCGGCGCAATACTGGGAACGAGTCACGGCGCACATTCACTCCAATCTGTTAGGGGATCCCGCGCGGCGCTGCCTTTTCTTCGCACGCTGCGAAGCGAGTTCGTTTTCGCGGCGCGAGATTACAGTAGAGCATCTGCTACTCGGTGTATTGCGGGAGGATCCCTCGCTGGTCTCCGGCGTGGCGCGGGAAGCTATGCTACGCGCTATCGAAGCGGGTGAACTTGCCGGCCGGCGCGTCCCACCGATGGAAGACTTGCGGCTCACCGGCGAAGCCATCCGAGTGATCGGCGCCGCGCGGGAGATCGCCCATGCGGCGGGACGGCGAGAGGTCTCCCCTGCGGATCTGGCGAAAGGAATCCTGCGCGAAGAGAACACTCTTGCAGCGCGCCTGTTGCGCGAGCACATTCTTGACCTCCCTTGAGGCCCCGCATCGATATGCGCGCGGCTTACACCGTCGGCTTCGTGTGATTCTTCGCCGCCTTGCGAAACACGTTCCGCAACCCCCGGATCGCCCGGTCCACTTCCCGCTCCGTGATGATATACGGCGGCAACATCCGCAGCACCGTCTCGTGCGTCACGTTGATCAGCAACCCCTCGGCCAGCGCGTCAGTCACGAACTGCTTGCAGGGGAAGTCCATCTCCACCCCGATCATCAGCCCCTGTCCCCGCACTTCCTTCACAAACGCGAACTTCCGCCCCAGATCCTCGAGCTGGCTCCGGAAATAAGCCCCCACCGTCCGGATCTTCGGCAGCAGCTCCTCCAGAATGTTCACGCACTCCAGCGCCACCCGGCACGCCAGCGCCCCGCCCCCGAACGTCGACCCGTGCTGCCCCGGACCCAGCGCCCCCGCCGCCTTCTCGTTCGTCATGATCACGCCCATCGGGATCCCCGCCCCCAGCGGCTTGGCCGCCACCATCACGTCCGGCAGCACCACCGGATCATTCAACTGATACGCAAAATACGTCCCCGGCCGCCCCACGCCGCACTGGATCTCATCCAACACCAGCAGCGCATCATGCCGGTCCGCGGTCTCCCGCGCCACTCGCGTCATCCGCTCGCCCAGAGGATAAATCCCGCCTTCCCCCTGGATCAACTCCAGCACCACACCCGCCGTCCGCTCGTTGATCGCCCCAGCCAGCGCATCCGCATCATGCCGCGGGACGAACTTCACCCCAGGCAGCAGCGGCTCGAAATCCTGCCGGTACTTCGGCTGCCCCGTGATCGAAATCGCCCCAATCGACCGCCCGTGAAACGAACTCTCCAGCGCGACAATCTCGGTCTTCTCCGGCGAAATCCTCTTGCCGTACGCCTTCACAATCTTCAACGCGCCCTCGGTCGCCTCGGTCCCCGAGTTGCAAAAAAACGTACGCTGCAATCCGCTGATCTCGCTCAGCCGCTTCGCCAGCTTGCCCTGGTATTCGTGATAGTAGAGGTTCGAACAGTGCACCAGCTTGCCGGCCTGTTCCCGAATCACCCGCACGATGCGCGGATGCGCATGCCCCAGCGCGTTCACGCCGATGCCGCTCAACAAATCCAGATAACGGTTCCCATCGACGTCCCACACGTAGCACCCCTTCCCGCGCTGAAGCACCAGCGGATAACGGGCATACGTCGGCAGAACGTATTCGCGCTCCAGGTCCATGATCTGCTGCGCTGCGGAAATCTCCACTTGGGGTTCGATTGCGGTCTCCATATCCCTCCAGTGTACATGCGGTCCGCCGCGGGCGGCGCGCAATAATTGGAAAGGGGCAATCCCAAAGCATGCTACTCGCGGAAGTCGTGGCCGTCTCCCAACGCGTCGCCGAAACTTCGAAGCGCCTCGAGAAAACCGCCCACCTCGCCGCTCTCCTCTCCCGCCTCCCGCCGTCCGAAATCGAAGTCACCGCCGCCTTCCTCTCCGGACGCATCCTCCAGGGCAAGACCGGCATAGGCTACCGCACCTTCGAGCAAGCCTTATCCACCCCCGCCCAAACTCCATCCCTCGAGATGGACCAGGTCAACCGCACCCTCGATTCCCTTGCCGCCATCCACGGACCCGGCGCCGAGCGCCGCCGCCAGGCCGAACTCCACGCCCTGCTCTCCGCCGCCACCGCGCCCGAACAGCGCTTCCTCACAGCCCTCCTCATGGGAGAACTCCGCCAGGGAGCCCTCGAAGGCATCATGGTCGACGCCATCGCCGCCGCCTCCAAACTCCCCTCAGAGCGCGTGCGCCGCGCCGTCATGCTCGCCGGAGACATCGTCCCCGTCGCCCGCGCGGCCATCGAAGAAGGCGGCGCCGGCCTCGCTCGCTTCGACGTCCAACTCTTCCGCCCCGTCCAACCCATGCTCGCCCAGACCGCCGAAGATATCACCGAACCGGTCGCCGAATTCGGAGAAACCGCTCTCGAATTTAAAATGGATGGAGCCCGCGTGCAAGCCCATCGCGACGGCGCAGGCGTCCGCATCTTCACCCGCCAACTGAACGACGTCACCGCCGCCGTACCTGAAATTGTGGAAGCCGTCCAAGCCCTCCCCGCCGGCAATCTCATCCTCGATGGCGAAGTCCTCGCCCTCGCCGGCAACGGCCGCCCCCAACCCTTCCAACTCACCATGCGCCGCTTCGGCCGCAAGCTCGATGTCGAGCAAATGCGCCAACACCTGCCGCTCACCCCGTTCTGGTTCGATCTCCTCTATCTCGATGGACAGCCCTTGCTCGACGAACCGCAGTCCCACCGCTTCAGCGCGCTCAGCAAACTCTCGCCCCCCGAGTCCCTCATCCCCCACACCCTCACCGCCGACCCCTCCGCCGCTGCCGCGTTCCTCAACCGCGCCCTCGACCAGGGCCACGAAGGCATCATGGCCAAGGCCCCCGATTCCCCCTACGCCGCCGGAGCACGCGGCCAGTCATGGCGAAAAGTCAAGCAGGCCCACACCCTCGACCTCGTCATTCTCGCCGCCGAATGGGGACACGGCCGCCGCAGCGGCGTCCTCAGCAACCTCCACCTCGGCGCCCGCGATCCCTCCACCGGAGCCTTCGTCATGCTCGGCAAAACCTTCAAAGGCCTCACCGACGAAATGCTCGCCTGGCAAACCCCCAAACTCCTCGCCCTCGAAATCGCCCGCGACGAATACACCGTCTACGTCCAACCCCAACTCGTCGCTGAAATCGCCTTCAACGAGGTCCAGGCCAGCCCGCGCTACCCCGGCGGCATGGCCCTCCGCTTCGCCCGCGTCAAACGCTACCGCCCAGACAAATCACCCTCTCAAGCCGACACCGTCGAAACCGTCCGCCGCTTCCTGCGCGGCTAGCCCACAGCCCCAATAGTGGGATAGGCCTCCCGGCCTGTCCTCTTCATGCTATAAACGCGTCTTGACGCATTTCCGTCCCGCCACCTTAATTAACTGAACCGTATTGCCTCCGCAAAGAACCATGCGGCGTCCACTGCCCCGCACTACTTGACCGCCGCATACTTCGCGTACTCCGCCCCAATATTCGCCGCCGCCGTATCCCCCGCATGAATCACCACCCTATACCGGAACCGCAGCGTCCCCCCTGCCTTCACTTCCATGCTCCCGTCTTTGCTCTTATCGTTGTAAAAATCGTGCAGCCCGAAAATGTTCGCCGCAAACAACCCATACGCCCGCGCGTGCCAGTGCGTCGGATGCCGCGGGTTCGACGGGTGGTCCAGAATCGCAATCCCCACCGGCTCCCCGTCAATCGTTCCCGAATAATCCACCCACTCCGATGGCTTCCCCCACACATTCTTCTCACCCACCGCGCCTTGCGCGTTCACCATCTTCCCCGTCCCCTTCTGCTCCCGAATCTTGTCCGAAAGCCGGATCCCGAACGACCCCTCCTTCGTATCCCCGAACTTCACCGGAGCCGCCATCGTCAGCTTGATGTCGAAGTCAATCACCCGCCGCTCCGGCTCGGCATAGAAGACCATCGTGCGCGCCTCGTGGATCAACACCTTCCCATCCTTCTCTTCCCAGTCGAAATCGCCCGCCAATACGCCCTGCTTCTTGCCGCCCTTCATCTCACGGATCTTCTTCACCACAATCCGCGCCCCGGAATCATTCCGTGCCGCCGGGTCGCTCCCCCAAAAATCCACCCCGTTCACATCCCCGTGATCGAACCACAGCCCCCGGTGGTGCGGATGGTCATGGCTCTCGCCAGGTACGTCTTTCACCATCGGCCACTGCCGCGTCACAATCGTCCCCGAAGCAGCCCGCAGCGGGTGCAGATACGGCTTCCGCACGCCTTCGCCCGATATGTAAAGAGCGCTGAACGGCTTGCCGTTAATCTCAATATCAATCCGGTCGTCGGACTTCTGAAAATTCACCTGCGCCAACAATGGAAGCGCGAACAAGGCAATCAGGAAACGGTGTGGCATCACCCCCAAGTAAATCACATGCCACACACCCGGGCAAACACACACCCCCGGCGCTCACCCCCCGAATTGATCGGCATACGCTTCCTCCACCGCCGCCGTTTCACCCTCCGTCAGCGCCCGGAATTCCTTCGCTCGCGCTCTCCCGGACAGGCGCCCTCCATTCTGTTGCAGAAAGCCAAAGAGCAGGTCCATCGTCGCCGCGGGCATGTCAACGATCCGTGTGATGCGCTCGCGGAACCGGTCGTAGCGCCGCCGGAATTCTGCCTCCCGCGGCAGGTCCTCCTCAATGGTCTTGCGCACGCACGTATAGAGAAACTCGGCATGCGGCGTCGCGTCGAAATACCGGTAGAAGTCCCCCGTTTCTTCCAGCACCCGCACATTGCCATCCGGCGTGGGTTCCCACTGGATGACGGGCAAGAGGCGTTTGGAATAGTCCTCCAGCACTGCCCTGTATTCCTCGACACGCTCCAGGATCGCCGCGGACACTGGAAAGACCACGCCTGCCGGGCTGTAGCCGTGCCGTGCAAGCACATGGTGGATAAGATAGCGGTGAACCCGTCCGTTGCCGTCAACAAACGGGTGGGCGTAGACGAACCCGAAAGCAAGTGCCGCCGCCGCAATAACACCATCCAACTCCGGAGCATAGGAACTGTCGAAGGCCGCCATGCCCTCAATCAGCGAAGTCAGATCCGCGGGAACTGCGCTGATGTGATCGGGCAGCGGCAGGCGGGATTCCCGGTCATGCTCCCCGGCAAAGCCGCCTTCCCTCCGCAGGCCAAGGCGCACAAATCGCGCATCACCGATCACTATCCTCTGCAGCCGCAGCAGTTCCTCGAGCGTCACCGCGCGCCTGCCCGCTTCACCAATCGCGCGGCCCCAGCGCTGGATGCGGTCCTGCGGCGCGCGCTCGCCCTCGATGGCGTAACTCGATCTCGAATCCTTGAGCAGGAGAAACGCTGCCGTGCGTGCCAGCAAATCATGCGGCACAGCCGCAACCACCGACTGCGCGCGAGCCGCCAAATCCATCGAAGCGAACTCCTCGAGCAACTTCGTCCGGAACACAAGCGGGCAGAACGCCGGCGTTCCCGGCAGGTTGTTCCTCACTCGGTGGCGTGGCGAGGGCTGCCCCCTTACCGCCCATTGCTGCTCCTCATCAACAACGGGGACATAATCGCTCTTGCCGGCATCAGCCAGGTCGAGACGCTCGCCCATCAGCCATTCGTAGAGGAACCACAGCCGCCGGGCATAGCTGCCCTTGGGCTTGGCGCGAACCAGCGCTTCCACCGGTTTCGGGCCTGTCGCCGTAAACAGCCGCTTGAGAACCGCCAGATCGAGTCCTTCGTATTTCAGGGCGAATGTGAGACGCCCCTCCAGTGTCGGTGCCGGCGCGTGGCGCGGGGTCAGCAGGCGCCACCCCGGCGCCGTGCGGACGCGGTGATGTTCCCCGATCCCCCAAAGCGTGCGCGGCCATGGAACCCTCAGGCCGAACGCGTCGATGAGTGCGGCATAGCCCGCTGGTACCGCCCTCTCGGGAAGCATCTGCTCCCGAAAAACGGTGACAGCACCTGAAAAACAAGGCTGCGAGTGATCGCCCATGCAAAAGGCCTCCATGCCGTGAAAACAATAGCTACCGGAACTCTAGCATGAAATTTGATGCTGGCCCGTGAAAAACACAGCCATGCTGGCGTTTAACATGAAAAACACAGGCTTCCCAGCCGCCAGAACTATCCTACCAGGACACCGCAAAGCGCCCCCCACCCGAGTGCGCACCACAACAAAAGGCCCGCGCCGGAATCACAGGAGAAGCCGCGGAATCTGAGCGTACTTGGTACTCAGGAGTTATCCGCGTTGATCCGCGTTTATCAACCGCCTGTTCCCCCACCCCGCGAGAACCTCCTCACAACTGTGTTAACGTGTGATCTGTAATGCGAAGTATTTCAGCTCTGACAGCCAGTCGATTCATGACTGGCCTTCTCACCGCTACTCTCTGTCTCTACGCCCAAACCCAAGCCCCCGAAAGCCCCGCGCCCGGCAGGGAAATCCAGGGAATCCCGCCCCGCGCCGCCCCATCCGACTATCAATCCAAAGCCCAGGCAGGCAACCTCACCGTCGCTGCCGAATTCCTCGGCCACTCCATCCCCACCGGCCAGGGCACCGTCATCACCGAAGACTACGTCGTCGTCGAAGCCGCATTGTTCGGCCCCCCAGGTTCCCACGCAGCGCTCTCCCCCGGCGACTTCTCCCTTCGCATCAACAAGAAGAAAACCCCTCTCCCCGGCGAACCCTATGCCATGGTGTTCAAGTCCTTGAAGGATCCCGAATGGGGACCCACGGCCGCCGAAAAAGCCAAATCCAAGTCCAGCGTGGGCAGTGGAGGCGCCTCAGGCGATCCACCTCCCACTCCCCCGAAAATGCCCTTCAATCTGCGCCGCGCCATGGAACAGCGCGTGCAAAAGGTAGCCATGGCGGAAGGCGACCGCCCCCTCCCGCAAGCCGGCCTGCTCTTCTTCCCCTATCGCGGCAAGGAAGACCACATCCAATCCGTCGAACTCGATTACAACGGCGCAGCCGGAAAAACCACCCTGGCGCTCCAGTAGCACACGTTAAAATCGCCCCGCCGGAGCCGCTGGCAGCCGGAACACTGGCCCGCGGAAACAATGCTTCTCGTCCTCCGTTCGGATCACCAGCCGATACTCTCCGGCGCCCGCATACTCATTCATGCGGCAAGGGCGTGGGCACTGCGCTTCGCAGTCGAAGCCCGTCCACGGCGCCGGCCTCAATTCCTGCCTCGGCCGCAGCATCACCACCGGTCCATCCGGAGCCGGACACTTCTCCATCAATTCATACACGATTCCCGTGTATGCCCACCGCCCTTCGACTCTTTTCTCGATCTCCCCCTTCGTCCGTAGCCGCACCAGGGGCCCTTCATTCACGATAAGAAAAGCCCCTGGCTGAATCCCGTTCACCACCAATCAAAATTTTTTCAAACCACTCACCCACAACCACTTAGCGCCATCCCCGTCCACCCAGGCCACCGCCCCCCAAAATCCTCCGTTCTACACTCGAACCGGAGGACCGCAAGAAATGGCATTCTTCAGTCAAGCTCACAGCGACGCCGCTCGCATCATTGGGGCCAAGTCCCATGGCCCCGTCACCCCGGAAGGTAAAGCCCGCTCTGCCCAAAATGGCCGCGTCCACGGCTTCGCCGCCTCCCGCATCGTCTTCAACACCCGCGAAGAGCAAGCCGATTACGACTCCCTCGTCAGCGAGTACACCACCGACCTCGCCCCCAAAGGCCCCATCGAACTCGACATTTTCCATCAACTCATCCACGCCGCCTGGCGTCTCCGCAACCTCGCCGTCGCCGACGCCGCCCTCTACGAAAAAGCCGCCGGCGACCCGCTCCTTTCCGACAATCCCGACATCGAAAAGAAAGCCGCCCTGCTCCACCGCTATCGCACCGCCGCAGACCGCGCCTATCACCGCGCCCTGAACCAATTGAAAACCTCCCAAAACAACCGCCTCTACCGCGAACAGTTCCCAAAACTCCTCCCGCCCGACGCACCCCCTCTGGCCAACGCGGAACGCTTTACCGCCCGAACCCAGTCCAACCTCCGCTCCGAACTCAAAGACACCGTCAAACAAGCCGAAGAAGAGGCGAAATCCTTCTCTTCCCAGATCCAGGACATGCTCACGCAGTTCCGCAAGTAGCCGGAACCCCCGCCGCGACACCAAAAATCATGCCGCATGACAACCACTCACGCCACAACTGCGTCCAAACGGCCCCCTACTTCTTTTCCAGCAGCGTGATCCCGTTCGCATTCGCCCGCCGCGTCAATGCCGGCCCGTCATACTTGAGCAGCGTCACCTCTCCCAGGTACAGCACCTTGCACCCCTTCTCCAGGTGCCCTCCAAACGCCCCCTTCTCCGGGCTCGAAAGCGTGATGTGGATGTGCGGCTCTCCATCCGCGATAATCCCGCCCGCGTTCAATATCTCGAACGGCCCCTTCACTGTCTTGAATACGTTCTTCGCCTTCAAATCCGTCGTCGTCACGTAATGATAGGTGCACTCCTGCACCGACCCCGCCGTCACCAGCACTTCGCCATCCTGGATGCCCTTCTGCCGGATCACATCCAATATGGACTCGAGCAACAGCGCGTTCCGGTCCAGCAGCACCCGGTACGTCTCCACCACATGCGATGGCCCGAAAACCCGCGGCGCCGGCGCGCCTGTCTGCGCCCACCCCATCGCCGCGCAGGCGAATGACACGATCAGAATCCGCTTCATCTCTCATCTCCTCCGGCTTGAGCCTATCATGCGGGCGGCATGTCCAGCCCTGTGCCCAGCAGCCACTTCACTACGTCCGCCTGCCGCCCCACCCGTGCTTCCAGCGTATGGTCATCCAGCCGCAGAATCCCCGGCCGCTGCGCTGCCTTCGCCGCCGCATCCATCGTCCTCATCCGCAGCGTGATCGTCATCGGCAGCGCCGGCTTGTACGGCTTCATCCCTCCACTCCGCAGCCTCTCCAAAGCCTCCCGAATCCCCTTCGCTGTCTCCGCGTGCGCCTGCTCCTGCGGCAACCCCGTGCACGTCTCCGTCGTCCCCTGCTTCACCGCCGCCGTAGCAATTCCCGGAAACTGCTGCCGCGCCTCGGCACACGCCGCGACATCGCCCTGCACGAAGATCAGTGGGATGTTCCAATGCCCCGCATAGCACGTCTCTATCCCGATCTCCCCCACACTCATTCCGTTGATCGTGAAATCCAGCCATTCATGATTCCACGTGTGCGGCAGAAATGCCCCCGGCGTCATCGCCTTCGCATGATGCCCCGGCAGCATCAGCCCGTCCACTGTCTCATCCAACCCCGGCATCCATCGCCGCTTCCCGTTCTCCATCCCCACGCTCCGGTACAGATACGTGATCCGCCGATCCTGAACCAGCTTCTCCTTGATCAGGTTCCCCCCGCCGTGGTGCGTGTCGCATACGATCAGTTCCGTCACCCCGGCCTTCAAAGCCGCCGCGCTCGCCGAGTTCACGTCCGCCGTGAACATCTCCCGCGCTTCCATCCCCACCTGTTCCCGCGCCCCGTTCTCCCAATACCACGCCTGCTCCCGCGTGAAGATCCCGCTCGATCCGTCCATGTCGCAATGCATGAAGATCTTCATCTTCTGCTGCCCTGCCGCCGCGCCCGCCACCGCCGCGCCGAGAAACTCCCTTCGCCTCATCTGACACCTCCTTCGCGATAGTCTGATGTTGTCCTATGCTACCCGATCCTCAGGCGCTCTTCGCTGAGGGCATCGCCCTCTTCAACCGCCGCGAGTTCTTCCGCTGCCACGAAGTCCTCGAGGAACTCTGGACACCCGCCGCCGAGCCCGACCGCACCTTCCTCCAAAGCCTCATCCACTTCGCCGTCGCCTTCCACCACCACCAGCGCCACAACCCCCTCGGCGCAACCCGCCAGCTTCACAAGGGCCTCCGCAAACTTCAGCCCTACCTCCCCGCCTACCAAAGCATCCGCACGGACCTCCTCCTCCACGACGCCGCCCGCTGTTTGGCTATCATCGAATCCGGTGGAACCATTAACCGCTTCCCCTCAATTGAGCGCCTCTGACTTCACCGTTCCCATACCCGGCGGCGAATTCCTCATGGGCCAGCACGACGGCCGCGATGACGAACGCCCCGTCCACCTCGTCCGCGTCTCCCCCTTCGCCCTCGCTCCCACTCCAGTCACCAACGCGCAGTACGACCGCTTCTGCGCCGCCACCGGCCATCCCCCAACGAAGTTCCGCTCCACCCCCTCTTTTGACCACCCCGCTCAACCCGTCACTGGAGCAAGCTGGTTTGACGCCGTTGCCTACTGCCAATGGCTCAGTCAACTCACTGGAAAGACCTTCCGCCTCCCCACCGAAGCCGAATGGGAGTGGGCCGCCCGCGGGGGCCTCGAAAGTTCCCTCTATCCATGGGGCGATTCACCCGTCACCGAACGCCATCACTACCACACCCGCTGGCGCACCGGACCCGAGCCCGTAGCCACTTCCCTCCCCAACGCCTACGGCCTCTTCGACATGTGCGAGAACGTCCACGAATGGTGCGCCGATTGGTACGACCCCCTCTACTACGCCGCCTCACCTTCCCTCGACCCCCAAGGCCCACCCACCGGAACTCGCCGCGCCTCCCGCGGCGGAGCCTGGCGACACCACATCAAAATCTCCCGCTGCGCCGCCCGCAGCAGCATCCCCCCTCAATTCCAATACGCCGACTACGGCTTCCGCATCGCCCTCTTCGAGCCGAGCTCTGTTTGCGAGCAGAGCAAAGAGCAAAGTGGGATAGGCCTCCGGCCTGTCTCTAATCGAGATGAACGCTGACCACCGGCCGCTGATTGCCTAACCCCCCGGCTTCCTCGCCACCACCACAATCGACACCCCCACCGGCAAATTGATCCTCCGGCAAACCACCCGCTCCACATCCAGAATCCCTTCAATCACCCGGTTCACCCACCGCGGCAAAATGACGTGCGACGTCTTCGGCTCCACGTTCTTCTTCACCATCCCCTGCCACACCCGCATCACCAGAATCGGCAGAAACAGAGCCGTGATGAAGTAGGTAGACCGCACCGTCTCGAAACCCGCCACCGACAACTTGTTCCGTAGCTCCCACATCGTATACCGCCGCCGGTGATGCAAGGCTTCATCGTGCTCGCTCCACAGGAATCCGAATGCCGGCACTGTCGCCAGCAAAATGCCGCCCGGCTTCAAAACCCGCAGGATCTCCCGCATCGCGTCCACATCGCGATCCACGTGCTCCAGCACGTCCAGCGCCGTCACCACGTCCAGACTCTCCGTCCGCAGCCCCATCTGCTCGCTCAAGCTGACCACCGTGTGCTGCAAGCCCCGCGTCCGGCAGAATTGCAGCGCCCTCACCGACGCGTCCGCCAGCATCACCGTGCCGAGCCCTTCGAGCGCCCTCGCGTTCGCCCCCGTTCCACACCCGATGTCCAGCAAAACTCTCCCCGCGCCATTCCCGCAAGCCCTCTCCAGCATCTCCTTCACTAACCGCCGCCGCGCCACATACCACCAGTAGGTCTCTTCCAACTCGTAGAGCGTCTGATACTCGTGTGGTTCCAAAGCCTGATTACCCTTTCAGTTGGACAACTGGAATACCGAAGTCCGCCGGCCAAACCAGTGCAGATTGGGCGTCTTGATGGCAGGGTAGGCAACCGTCACTTGCCTGGCCAGATTGTCGCCGCCGTAGTCGAAAACCCATACCTCCTCCGGCCTGACACGATACCGCCTCAGCAGTTCGTTGAATGCGGGGACAAACTCCTTGGCATCCATCTCCCACGCTGACGCCAGGCTGGCGACGCGGTACCCGTCATACCGGAACTCCACCAGTCCCGGCCCGCGCCCATGGTACGGGCTGTAGACGTCGCGCCCCAGGTAGTATCCAAGCTCAATCAGGCTTGCATGGTCCGTAAACAGGATCGACCCCTTCGGCAAGCTCCGCACGTATGCCATTGCGCTCTCCATCCTGGCGATCGTCTCATCCTCCCCGGGGATGTACCACGCGTTGCGGTAGGCGAACACCATCCACGGCGGAACCAGCGCCACCGCCAGCGCCGCTACCACCCACATCCGCTTGCCTGCAGCCAGCGCCAATCCATAACCCGCGCCCGCCGCGAGAAAAGGCAGATAGATCGCCGAATGTCTCGATGCCCCGTACGGATACAACTTCATCAACCCCAACACACACCCAAGCACCGGAGGCAGCCCCAGCAGCATGCACGTCCACCGCGAATGCGGAACCGCCTTGTCCCGCCCGCTCCCCAGCCACGCCACTCCCGTAACATACAGCAGCACGCCAGCCGCCGCCAGCCAGCGCAGCCCGAACAGGTACTCGGATACCGCCACGCTCTGCCGCGCCACGAATGCCGCCGGATTGTCCGGTGCGCCCCAGTAATAGCTGTCCTTCAGAAACCCATGCAGCGCCACCTCCGTGCCGCTCCCCAGCAATGCTCCGAGATGTGTCGCGTAGAGCCACACATAGATCACCAGCGCCCCCGCTTGATACCATATCCATTGCCGCATCAGCCGCCTCTCGAGGTGCCCGCGTAGCGCTCTCACTCCCACGTACACCCCCAGCGCCGCGCACATCCACGCCGCCGAGTAGTTCGTCAGAATCGCCGCGTACAGCGACCCCATCGCTACAGCCATCCACTTCGCCGATTGTTCCGTGAACACTCTCTCCAGTGCGTACAATGTCACAGCCACGCTCGCCAGCAGCAGCGCATAGTTCCGCACCTCATAGCCGAGCGACACCGTTCCCGGCGAAAACGCCAGCGCTGCCAGCGCCGACAGCGCCGCCGCCACGCCCAGCGCCCGCCTCATCCACAGATACGCCACACCCAGAAACACCGTCCCGAAGATCAGCGCCGGAAGCCGCAACGCCATCTCGCTGTTCCCGAACAGCAGCGCGAAATGAAGCAGGAACACATACAGCGGCGGATAGGCGTGAATGGGGTGCACCGTCTCCAGCCGTACGTCCCACAGCGTCGGCTGGTGCGCGAACAGAAAGTGAAACCCCTCGTCCGGATTCAGATGGTACGTCACTGCGTAGTGCACCCGAATCGCCAGGGAGACGGCGATCATCCCCGCCGCCAGCCACGCATCCACCGCCTTTCTTGCCCCGGCTTTGAACCCGGTCACGGAAGTAGAAAAGCCCTTGTCAAAAATACCGCCATCTGCCCCCGTGTGTTCGTGCCGGCGCCGCAGTACTGCGTCGCCGTGCACCCGCTCGTGATTCCAAGTTCTTTCATCTTCTGAATATACGAGAAGAAGAGATTCCCGTTCCCGACGTCCGTAAAAAACGGCGCCGTCGAAACAGGAAACAAATCTGTGTAAAGAAGCCCCAATCTCGCCCGGATAATGAAGGCTGCCATTTGCCCGCGTGTTACACTGTCGTCAGGACAGAAGGTTGTCGCCGTACAACCGTTCGTCGCCCCGATTTCGCGTAACTTTTGAACATACTTGAAATACGCATTCGCCGGTCCCACATCTGTAAACAGCGGCTGGCTCGAATAAGAAAAATTTTCGCCGTATAACGCGCGAATGATGAATGCCGCCATTTCCGCCCGCGTCATCGGATCTTCGGGGCAATATTGACCGCCGCCGCATCCCGCGCTCAGGCCGTTCGCCTTCAACAGCGAAATCGAGCCGGCAAACGGATATGTCGCGGGAACGTCGCTGAAGGGCGAAACCGGCGTCAGGCTCTGCTGCACAAACCGCCAGAACTGACCGCCGATTGCAATGTAACCCTGCCGCGGCGCGTTATCATTCTGCGGTAGAACGAAACTCACCGTGCCGCTCCCACGCCCGCTGGTTGCGCCGGTCATCGTCATAAAGGAGGGATACGAAATCGCAGTCCAGTCGCAATTTGGCCCTGTGGAAATCTTCACCTGGTAGGGAACCGGAGCCGCTGCTCCCCCCAGCACGAAATTCGGCCCCGTAAGTGTGAACGTACACCCCGCGGCGCTCTGCGTCACCTGATACGGTCTTCCGGAAACCGTGATGCTCCCGGTGCGCGGCGTTGCGTCCCCGTTCGCGTCCACCCGGAATCGCGCCACTCCGTTCCCGCTCCCCGAGGAGCCGCTCAGTATCGTGATCCAGGGAGCCCCGGAAACGGACTGCCAGTTGCATGACGCGCTCGCGCTGACTTCGATCAAGCGGATGTCGCCCGAAAAACCCACCGTCGTCGCGTTGTGGTTCAAACCATCGGCGCAGGATGACGCGGTGCTCGCGAAGGTCGCCGAAACGCTCCGCGGCGCGCTCATCACCACATTGGTCTGGTTCGCCGGCCCGGACGCGTCCCCGCCCCACGAATCGAACTTGAACCCTGCGGAAGGAGATGCCGTAAGTTGCACGCTCACCCCGGCGTTGTAGAATCCGTCCGCCGATGCGGGATTCTCCGTCACCGTGCCGGCCCCGCTGATGTTCATCGCCACCGTCAACAGGTGCTGTGTCGTGTAAGTTGCCGTGTAAGTCGTGTCCGCCGCCGGAGTCGGGACATCATGGGTCGCCGCCCCATTGTCTGACCACGAGGCGAATCCCTGACGTGTTCCCGCCACCGGCAACTGCCCCGGAGCCCCGATGCTGCGCACAATGCCCACCACGCTCGCCACTTGCACCGGAGCCGTCATTGGCTGCCCGTCCAACGTCAGTTGCAGCCCCGGCGGATTCGATTGCAGCGTCAGGTTCACCTTTCGCGGCAGCACATCGGCGAACGTCGAGCTTGTCCGTCCGCCCGAATCCCGTACCGTCAGCGTGAACCGGTACCAGACGTTCGCCGACGTCTCGCCCAGCGTGGGAATCGTCACCATGCCCGAAGTTACTCCGCATGTCTGCGGAAGGAAAGGATGATAGTGCGTTTCATGATGGAAGTTGACAATCCAACAGTAATTCGCCGCCGGCAGGTTGCCGTCTTCCTGGTCGGTCCCCGTCCCGGCGTAGGAGATCACCTGCCCGCCCGAATAGAGCGTTCCTGCCGCTGGCGCCGTAATCGTCGCCTTCGGAGTCTGGTTGTTGTTGTTCGGCGTTACCGTCAACGTCGCCGCATTACTCACCGCCGATCCGAAGCTGTTCGTCACCTTCACCCGGAACTGCGCCCCGTTGTCCCCCGAACTCACCGAAGCCACATTCAGCGTCTGGTTCGTGGCATTGGGAATGTCCTGCTGGTTCTTCTGCCATTGGTACTGGAATGGCTGCTGGCCCGACGCGTTCACGGTAAACGTGGCGGTCTCCCCCTCCGGCACGCTCGTGTTCTGCGGATGCTGCGTGATCGCCGGAGCCTGGCCCGCCGTGTAATCCACCTTGTACACGGCATTGCCGCTCCACGAAGCGTAATAGAGGCTCCCCGTCGGGCTGACCGCAAGCGCCA
>JADLBD010000084.1 GCA_020847975.1 Bryobacterales bacterium
TCCGGATTCTGCACTACGGGGATTCGCCGACGACGGCGGATCTGATCACAAGCGACACGAGGGCGCTGTTGCAAAAGCAGTTCGGCGACGCGGGGCACGGGTTTTGCCTGGTGGCGAAGCCGTGGGCCTGGTATGCGCACAAAGGTGTGGACCTCGAAGGCAGCGGCTGGGAGATTGATCCGGCGAATCAATCCACGGTGCGGGATGGGCTGTACGGGTTGGGAGGAGTGAGTTTTCGCGGCGGAGCGGGGGCGACGGCGCAGATCCGCTTGCGGGACAAAGGGCACCGCTGGATTGAGGTGGCATATCTGCGGCAGCCTGGAGGCGGACAAATGCGGGCGGAGGCGGACGGGAAGGACCTGGGGGTGGTGAACACCGATGCGGAGAGCCGCGGATCGGGATTCGCGGAGTTCCGGATACCCGAACAGACGCGGGTGATCACGCTGCGTGTGATGAACGCCACGGTACGGCTGTTCGGCGTGCTGCTGAGCAAGGATACTCCGGGAGTGATGTATTACAGCCTTGGGGTAAACGGGGCTTATGTTTCCGTGCTGGCGAAGTTGATGAATGAAGGGCACTGGCGCGAGCAACTGCGCCATTACCGGCCGAACCTGGTGATTGTGAACTATGGGACGAACGAAAGCGTGTACCCGAACTTTGTGGACTATGCATCGGAGAAGGAGACGCTCGAGGTGGTGCGGCGGATCCGCAGGGCGGTGCCGGAGGCGGCGGTGCTGGTGATGAGCCCAATGGACCGGGGGCAGAGGATGACGGACGGCGAGATTTCGACGGTGCCGACAATTCCACGGCTGGTTTCGATACAGGAGCGGGCGGCGCGGGAATCAGGCTGCGCATTTTTCAACACGTTCGAGGCGATGGGGGGGATGGGAACGATGGGGAGGTGGTATGAAGCGGAGCCGCGCTTGGTGGGGGCGGATTTCATTCATCCCATGCCGGCGGGGGCGAAAATCGTGGGAGGATTGTTGTATCAGGCTCTGATCGACGGATACAACAAGTACAAGCTGAGGCTGTTGCAGAAACGAACGATGGTGGCCAGCAACTGAGATGAGGATACGGTGGGGCGCGGGAGTGATAGCGTGCATGCTGGCGGGCGTGCTTTCCGTGCCCGGGGCCTCTCCGGGTAAGAAGCGGAAGGCCGGTGTGCGGCGGCAGACGCCCGCGGCGGCGCCGGCGGTGCGGGCCGAGGCTGCACGGAGGGTGGAAGACTTTCTCGCGATGGCGAGGGAGACTCCCATGGAGAATGTGGGGGCGCTGGTGCCCTTCTTCGAGCAACTCTACCGGCAGCAGAACGGGCTTTCCCAGGGCAATCTTCACATTCTGCATTATGGGGACTCGCACACGGCGGCGGATGAGTGGACGGGGTTTCTGCGGTCTCTCTTTCAGACAAAGTTTGGGGATGGGGGTAGCGGGTACACGTTTGCGGGGCGGCCCTGGAACAGCTACCGGCGGATGGATTTACGGAGTTGGGGAACGCCGGGATGGTACTCGGATGGGCTGGTAGGGCGTAGCGGAGACGGGCTATACGGGTTGGGGGGAGTGAGCATTACGACAAGGCGCCCGCGAGAGTCGGTGACGGTGGATGTGCATTGTGAATCGCTGGAGTTGTACTATCTGCGGCAACCGGGTGGGGGGACGCTGACGTTTCTCGACAACGGGACGCCGGTGGAGGAGATATCGACGAACGGGGAACTGGGTCCCGGTTACTACCGGCATAGCTGTACGCCTACCGGGGAGCACCGGTTCGAGGTGGAGACGACGGAACGGGCTCCGGTGCGGCTGTTTGGATGGGTGGCCGAGCAGGGGCACGGGGTCACCTACGAGACTTTGGGAATCAATGGGGCGCAGGCCTCGATTGTGTTCAACTGGGAGGAAAATCTGCTGGCAGCGCACATCGCCAAGCGGAATCCGGCCCTGATTGTGCTGGCGTATGGGACAAACGAGGCGGGGAACGGAGAGTGGACGGAAGCCAAGTACCGGGAGATGTTCGTGAACCTGATTCACCGTTTCCGGACGATGGCTCCGGCGGCATCGATCCTGGTGATCGGCCCGCCGGACCGGTACATACGCGCACGAGGGCGGACGTGGCAGGTATATGGGAATGTGGACCGGATCGTCGAGGCGCAGCGGGAGGCGGCGCTGGGGACAGGATGCGCGTTCTGGGACATGCGCGCGAAAATGGGAGGAAAGGGCGCGATGCGGCAATGGGTGAATGCCGGTCTGGCGCAGGGAGATTACGTGCACTTCACGGCGGCGGGCTACCGGTTGCTGGGTGGGGCGGTGTTTCAGGATCTGATGGAGCATTACACGACCTTCGTGAAGGTGCGCAAGGAATTGATTGGACAGGACCGGAATGGACAAACGAGCGAAAATAACTGAGATCATTGAGACGGTATCGAAGAAGAAGGTTCCGGGGCCCGAAGAGTCGCTGTTCGATTCGGGGTTACTCGATTCCTTCGCCCTGCCGGACATGGTATGTGAACTCGAAGCGGCATTTGGGGTGAAGATTCCGGATTCGGATTTGAATCCACGAAAGTTCGACACCATTGAGCGGATTGAGAGCTACCTGGAAAGCCTGCGATAGAAGTGGCATACATTGTGAATTTCGGAGCCGCGCTGCCGGCGCGGGTGGTGACAAACGAAGAACTGTCGGGGCAGGTGGGACGGACGGCGGAGTGGATCCGCAACGTGTCGGGAATCGAGGAGCGGCGGTATGTGGGCGAAGGGACTACGGTTGTAGACTTAGCCTGGGAATCGGCCGTGGATTGCCTGGCGCGGGCCGGGATCGAGGCATCGGAACTGGGGCTGATTCTGGTATCGAGCGGGACGCCGGCGCGGCAGTTTCCGGGGCCGGCGAGCCAGGTGGCCAGGCGTCTCGGATTGGATGAGACGCCAGCCGTAGACATCCCGATCGCCAGCGCGGGAGGACTCTTTGCGATGGCGATGGCGGACGATATGGCGGAGAAGCGCGGACCCGTGCTGGTGATAGCCGCGGAAGTGATGTCCCGGATCGCCATGCGTGAGCCGCTGGAGGCGGGGGTATCGGTGCTGTTCGGGGACGGAGCAGGGGCGTGTCTGGTGCATCCGGAAGAAGGGAAGGCGCGCATTATTGGTTCCCGAATGGCGACAGACGGAGCCTTCGCCGAGGATCTGCGACTGGAGTTCGGAGCGGGGTTGGCGATGAATGGGCGAAGTGTGATTCTGCACGCCAGCCGGAAGTTGCCGCGGGTGATTCTTCAGGTGCTGGAAGAGCAGGGAGTGGCGGCACAGGACGTGGATGTTTACTTAATGCATCAGGCCAACCAGAACCTGATGGACCGGGTGGCGGACGCGATCGGGGTGGAACGGGAGCGATTTTACACGAATATCGCCAGGTATGCGAACACGTCGTCGGCATCGATGCTGATTGCGGCGGCGGAATGGGAGGAGGAGGCGGGGTTCCAGGCGGGGCACAAGGTGTGTTTCGCGGTGTTTGGGGCCGGGTACCATTGGGGGGCGCTGCTGGCCGAGGGGTGCGGCAGTAAAGTTCCGGTAGGGGGCCGACGATGAACGAGGGGAGTGTGGGAGGTTAACTATATGGAAAATAAGGTCCTCGTACCAGGCGATGTTTTCCTTGCAGTCTAGGATTTCCATGATATACTCGGGATGTAACTATGGGCTTCTGTCACTGAAGCCACAAAAGACTCGAGAAAACTGCGAACACGAAGGGCTCGGAGGTTATTCGATGTTCAACAGGAGCGGGGCTCAAGGCGGGAAGCGGTTGTTGCTGACCATCCTTGTGTTGTGCCTCACCGCGGGGACTGGCGAGGCCGCGACGATCGGCCAATGGGTGAGCAACACAGCGAATCAAGTCTGGGCGAGCAGCGGTAACTTCAGCACGATTTACGCCAAGGCGACGGCTACGCCTCAAAGCCACACCATCGAGAATCCGGAAGCCATTACCGGCGCCAATCTCTCGAACAATAACTACTTCATCATTTCGAATCCGACCGTGGCGTTGACCGGGAACGAGCTGACCAACCTGGTGAGCTGGGTTCATGCCGGCGGCATTCTCCTGTTGTTTGCCGACCCCGACCCGAGCGCGGGCGGGGGAACTTCCACGGTTTCCATTGCCAATACGGTCCTGACGACGCTAGGGAACGGAGCTTCGGGAACCACGATGCAGGTGGCGAACACGACATTCGGATCCCTGACCCAAGGCTTTTCTGCAGGGACCTTTGCGTCGAATGATCCGGCCTCTTCCGGTCTGTCGGGAGGCATGGGCTTCTTCCAGGGCTACAACTTAAGCGGCGGGAATGCGTTGATGGCGAACACAACGTCGAACCCTTTCTACCAGGTAGCGAATGGTCTAAGGGTGGATTCCTTTCAACTCGGAAAAGTGTACGTTTTCGGTGAAGAGTTTGCGTCGAACGGGGCGGGCTCGCTGAATAGCAACAATGCGCGGTTTTTCATTCAACTCCTCTCACAACAGGGTTTGAGTGGTCCCAGTCCCGGCTCTCTGGATAGTCCCGAACCGGCTACGTTTGCTCTGTCAGGTCTGGCCTTGGCCGGGTTGCTTGTCTGGCGCAAGCTGCGCGCCCGGCCGTAAATTTTCTTCTGTCTCCTTTCTCTTGGGGCGGCTCCTCAACGAGCCGCCCCATTTGTGTGTGGAGACCGCGAGGCGATCCGCCCGTTGACGCGCCATAGGGAGTCCGTTACACTGGTGCGTTGGGCGTTTGCGTTTGCGGAGGCCGCCTGCCTAAGACAAGGCAAGCCCCCAAACCCTTCAGTTGGAGCCCCTCTGGGGCGAGCGGGGCGATCGCGCGATCCGCGGTAAACCAAACCTCGAGGAGGAGTAGTAGTGTCAGACGGTGTAAGACATATTTTCACGTCGGAGTCCGTTACCGAGGGACATCCGGACAAGATGGCGGACCAGATTTCGGATGCAGTTCTGGATGCGGTGATGGCTGCGGATCCGACCGGCCGGGTGGCCTGCGAAGTGCTCGTGACAACGGGAATCTGCGTGGTTGCTGGGGAAATCACAACCACCACCTACGTGGATGTGCCGAAGCTGGTTCGCTCGGTAATAGCTGACATCGGCTACACGGACGCGGCTTTTGGGTTTGATGCGAAGACCTGCGGGGTGTTGAACACGATTCAGAGCCAGTCTCCGGATATTGCGATGGGTGTGGACACGGGCGGCGCCGGTGACCAGGGCCTCATGTTCGGCTACGCCTGCGACGAGACGGAAGAACTGATGCCGTTGCCGATCACGCTGGCTCACAAATTGGTGCGGCGGTTGAGCGAAGCGCGGCGGAAGGGGATTGTGGATTTCCTGCGGCCGGACGGCAAGTCGCAAGTGAGCGTGGAGTACACAAACGGGCGGCCGGCGCGCATTGATGCCGTGGTCATCAGCACCCAGCACCACGACTCCATTTCCACCGACGATCTGCGCGTGCAGGTGAAGAAGCATATTATCGATCCGGTGCTGCCGCCGGACATGGTGGACGAGGACACGAAGTACCACATCAATCCGACCGGCCGATTCGTGATCGGCGGGCCCCACGGAGACACGGGGCTGACGGGACGAAAGATCATTGTCGATACCTACGGCGGCATGGGAAGGCACGGGGGCGGAGCGTTTTCGGGGAAGGACCCGACGAAGGTGGACCGCTCGGCATGCTACATGGCGCGGTATATCGCGAAGAACCTGGTAGCGGCGGGGCTGGCCAAGCGCTGCGAAGTGCAATTGGCATACGCCATTGGCGTAGCGGACCCGGTTTCGGTGATGGTGAACTCGTTCGGCACCGGCGTGGTGGACGAGGACCGCATGACCGAGTTGGTGCGGGCGAACTTCCCGCTGACGCCGCGGGGTATCATCGAGCATCTGCGGTTGCGGAGGCCGATCTACCGCGCGACGGCGGCGTTCGGGCATTTCGGACGCAACGAGGAAGGGTTCACGTGGGAATTGACCGACAAGGCCGAAGCCCTGCGGGAAGACGCGCGGCTGGCGGTAGGCGCGCGCGGCTAGCCTGGAACGGGACCCCATGTCAGCAAATACAGCGGCACACGTTGCTTGCGATGTGAGGGACCTTTCTCAAGCCGAATCGGGGAAACGGCGGACGGAGTGGGCA
>JADLBD010000085.1 GCA_020847975.1 Bryobacterales bacterium
CCCGTAAAGGCCGCTTTGTCCTTCGTACTCAATCTCCATGGGCAGGACTCGGTTCCTCGGGGTGGACTAAGTGATGCACCACCTCGCGCATTTCGAAAATAGAGATCGCGGGCAATCCGCGTATGAACAGAAACATCAGGCTGAGGAAGACGCCGATGGTTCCGAAGTAAGTGGCCCAATCCCAAACGCTGGGGTAGTAGCGGTTCCAACTCGATGGTAGAAAATCGCGCTCCAGGCTGGTGACGACAATCACGAAGCGCTCGAGCCACATCCCCACGTTCACCACCAGGGATATGGCGAAAACCGCCCCAACGTTCATCCGCACGCGGCGTGACCACAACGCTTGGGGGATGAGAATATTGCAGAGGATCAGCAGGACGAAGGTCCACCAGTAGTGGCCGAGCCAGGCGCGGTTCATGTACATGAAGCGCTCATATTGATTCCCGCTGTACCAGGCGATGAAGGCTTCCATGCCGTAGCCATAGGCGACGATCAGGCCCGTGCCCAGCATCACCTTGGCCATGCACTCGATGTGGCGCATGGTAATGAGGTCTTCCAGGTGATACCAGCGGCGCACGGGGATGGCCAGTGAAAGCACCATGGCGAATCCCGAGTAAATGGCTCCGGCAACGAAGTAAGGCGGAAAGATCGTCGTGTGCCACCCGGGCAGGATGGCAATGGCAAAGTCGAAGCTCACCACGGAGTGCACGGAGACGACGAGCGGCGTGGAGAGCCCGGCCAACAGGAGGTACGCTTTCTGGTAGCGCGACCAGTGACGCGCTGATCCGCGCCATCCCATTGCCAGCAGACCATAGATAGCGCGCGCCACCGGGCCTCTCGCTTTGTCTCGCATGGTGGCGAGATCGGGAATGAGACCCGTGAACCAGAACAGCAGCGAGACCGTTGCATAGGTGGACACCGCGAACACATCCCAGATGAGCGGACTGCGGGGCTGGGGCCAAAGCCACATGGTGCTGGGATAGGGCAGCAGCCAGTAGGCGAGCCATGGGCGCCCGAGGTGCAGAATGGGGAACATCGCTGCGCAGGCCACGGCAAACAGCGTCATGGCTTCAGAGAAGCGATTGATGGACGTGCGCCAGTCCTGCTTCAGCAGCAGCAGGATGGCCGAGATGAGCGTTCCCGCGTGGCCGATTCCGATCCACCACACGAAATTGACAATCGCGAATCCCCATGCAATTGGTATGCGAATGCCCCAGATTCCCACACCGCGAATGAACAACCAGGTGATCGCCAGCAGGAACACATTGGCCAGCACGAAGCCGCAGGCAAACCCGATGAACAGTTGGCGCGGCGTTTTCGTAAAGGGCATGAAGACGACGCCGCCGATTTTGTCCGTGACGGTGCCGTAATCGTGACCCGGTCCCAGGACCTTGGCTGGGCCGGGGTCTATGCTGACTGCGGCGGTAGTGGGTTGCTCAGTGTTCAATGACTCACCCTTTCTCCAAGTCCGGATTCGGATTGCGCAGACGGGCCAGGTAGGTGGTGCGCGGACGGGTGTTGAGTTCTTCCAGCAGCGCATACTTGCGTTTCTGGCCGACCCGCCGCGTCAGTTCGCTCTTGGGGTCGTTGAGATCGCCAAACACGATGGCCTGCGCCGGGCAAGCCTGCTGGCAGGCTGTGAGGATTTCTCCTTCCCTCACCTGGCGGTCCTGCTTTTCGGCCTCGATCTTGGCCCGGCTGATACGCTGAATGCAGTAACTGCATTTCTCCATCACGCCGCGGCTGCGTACGGTCACGTCGGGATTGCGCACGCCATAGAGGCTTTGTGTATTCCAATCGGAGTAGAGATAGAAATTGAACCTGCGTACCTTATAGGGGCAGTTATTCGAGCAATACCGCGTGCCCACGCAGCGGTTGTACACCATTTCATTCAGGCCTTCCGCGCTGTGCACGGTGGCGGCCACCGGACACACCAGTTCGCAGTGCGCATACTCGCAGTGCATACAGGGCACGGGCTGGTAGTAGATTTCGGGGTCGTCCAGGGGGCCCGAGAAATAGCGGTCCACGCGAATCCAGTTCATGTGGCGCCCCTTCGCCACCTCCTCTTTCCCTACGATGGCGATATTGTTCTCCGACTGGCACGCCACCATGCACGCCTCGCAACCGGTGCACGCCGTGAGATCGATGGACATGCCCCACTTGTAGTTGCGGTACTCCAGGATCGGGAACAGTGTGGTCTGTTCCTCGACACGCTTCTCTTCCGGCCGCGCGAACCCGGGATCCTTGTGATACTCGTCGAAGGTGGCCACACGGAAGGGATCGCGCTCCTCCATGGTTTGGGCAATCTGGCGGGTGGCAAACGAGTAGCCGCCGGATACGCGGGTAACCGCGACACCGGAGGCGTGCCACGGAGCGCTGCCCGTCCGCAGCACGTAGGCGTTGAATCCGACGCGATTGGCGACGCGGCCCGCGCGTGTCCGGCCGTATCCGAAATGGATGGTGATGGAATCGTCCGCCTGTCCCGCCTGCACCCACACGGGCCCTTTCAAGGACCGGCCATCCAGCGTGAGCTGCACAATGTCTCCCGTGCCGGCGTGGAGACTCTGCGCGGTCTTGGGCGACACCCACACCGCGTTATCCCAGGTCATGGTGTTCTGTTGCTTGGGAAGTTCCTGAAGCCAGGAGTTGTTGGAAAACGCGCCATCTCCGATTGTGGGATCGGGGCGGAAGACCACTTCCAGGCCCTGTGCCTGCGCCGGCGAGGGAGCAGGGATTTTCGCCGCGGGCGGCGTCTTCTCAGGGAATGCGGTGCCCGACATCACCCCGTCGTGCAGGGAAATCTGCCAGTAGTCATCGAAATCCGGCGTGCTGCGCCGCGCCCTCCAGTAGCCGCTCACCGTATCGTGTGAGGACCGGTCGCCATGGTTCAGCAGCACGTTCATGACGTCATGGAACGTCTTGCCGCCGTAGATAGGCTCGATCAGTGGCTGGATGATGGAGGCCGTGCCGTCCCAGGCGCGCGCATCGCTCCAGGACTCGAGATAGTGGGCCTCCGGCACATGCCAGTTGCACCATGCCGCGGTCTCGTTGCTGTACAGGCCCGTGTGGAAGCGCGCCTTCACTTTCTGCATCGCGCTGAGGAATCCGAGGTCGGCGGGCGCGTCGTAGACCGGGTTGCCCCCGAGGATGAGCAGGGCGCTCACGGCTCCGCTGCGCATGTCCTGGACCAACTCCGTGAGGGACGCCAATTGATCGACCGGATTCGCCTCGACACGATCGGTGTATGTCACGGTCTTGCCTGCATTGCCCAGCGCCTGATTCATGGCATGAGCAATGGCATGCACGCGCGGCGGCTGAAAGGCGCCCGCAATCACGATGCTTGCGCCACGGTGCGTGTCGAGATCCTTGGCGATCGCGGCCACGCTGCTTACGGGTTGGGCGCCGCCGGGCACGTCCATCTTGAGTTCGCGCGCCAAGGCCGCGGCAAAGGCTTCCACCTCACCCGCGCGCATGCGAAAGCGATGTTCCGCCATACCGCCGGTTATTGAGGGTGCGCTCTCGGCCAGGTACATCCGGGGTGCTTCCGCCGCGCCGCTCTCGGCCGCCTTGCGGCGGCTGGTGGAATAGTCGCGCATGTAGCGCAGACTGCCCGGCGTCGTCCAGTAGAGAAAATCCGCGTCGAAGGAGACGATCCGGCTTGCGCGGTCGAAATGGTAGATCGTGTTGAACGGCGCGCTAAAGGCGGCCACCGAACCTTTGTATTCCGCCAGTGCGCCGCAGGGCTCCCACTGGTGCCATCTGGCTTCCGGAAACGCGGTGAGGAACTCCTGAATCTGCGCCGCGAGTGTTGGCGAGGTAACCGTGCCCGTGAGAATACGGAAGCCTGCGCCTTTCTTCAGGCCCGCCTCTTCCCGCGCGCTCGTCAGGGCCGTGATCATCGAACCCCAGACGCTGATGCCGCCGTCATGCGTCACTGTTTGAGAACGGTCGGGATCATAGAGCGTCAGCACGCTGGCCTGCATGTCTATGTCGGTGGCGCCGAGACTCTCGGGATGATCCGGATTGCCCTCCACTTTGGTGGGCCTTCCCAGGTGGCTCTCCACCAGCACGCCCTTGGCGATGCCCGCGCGGCAGAAGGCCGAGGCATAGAACATGGGCTTGCCCGGCACGTACTCCTCGGGTTGCCGCACGTAGGGCACAATCACTTCCTTGGGCTGTTTCGTACAGGCGGAGGCTCCGGCGAATGCCAGCGAGGCGCCCATCAGAGTGAGGAACCGGCGGCGGGACGAAGGGCTGTTCCAATCGGGAGTGCGGTTGGGGAATTCATCCTCGACGAAGGCACGGAACTCGGGCGTGTCCGCTACTTCCTCAAAACTGCGCCAGTATCGCGGCCCTGATCCTTCCGTCAACCTGCGCCTCAAGTCGTCGAGATTGATGTGGGTTCCCATGGTTCAGCGGTGGCACGTCACGCAATCGGTGAGGCTTTGAATCTTGTATTCAGCCACCAAGCGGCGGCCTAACTCCGCCTGGTTGCCTGGAGCCTGGTATGTCATATCGAATACTTCCTCCCTTGGCCGAACGTACTTTGCCGGGTTGCGATGGCATTCCACGCACCACTGCATGTAAAGCGTGTTGACTTTGTAGGTGAGCGGCATCAGATCCACACGCCCGTGACAGGTGGAGCACCCGATTCCCTTGTAGACATGGATGCTGTGATTGAAATAGACGAAATCCGGCAAGTCATACACGCGCGTCCATTGGAGCGATTGCCCGGTACGGTAACTGGCCCGAACAGGTTCCAGCATCTCGGCATTGGTCCAGATTTGCGAATGGCAGTTCATGCAGGTCGCTGTGGGCGGTAATCCGGCGAAGGGAGAAACCTCGACGGAAGTGTGGCAGTACCGGCAATCGATGCCATCGTCCGTGACGTGGTGCTTATGGCTGAAGGGAACGGGTTGTTCACGGGTGACGCCAACATCGGTGATGAACGAGCCCTGATCGATTCGGTAGGAAGCCCACAACAGCCCGCCGATTCCCAGCACCACGGCGGCGATGGTAATCTTTGCCAGGCTGTTAGCGCTACGATGGAAGATCTGTGCCAATTCGTAATCCCAGGTCTTTTTGATTGTAAAATTCAGGTCATAAGGAAAAGATAAAGCGCGCGTTATAGCTTTCTTAATGCCTTTGCTGAATCATTCTTCCCCGGTCACCCGTCAACACAGTAGAGGAGTTAAGAAGATGGCGGCTCTGCTTGAAGACGCGCTCTCGACACTCGATGAAACGGCGAGTCTGCTTGACCATTCGCCCTTTTCGGCCCAGACAGCGAGCGCGCTCGAACATGTCCAAAGCGCCCGCATTTCCTTGTTGGGGGGAATGCCCCTGGAATTCCTGCTGAACGTGAGGATGCTGAGGGACGCGGTCGAGCGGATCCCCGATGCGCCCACCCGGGAATCCGCCGCCCACATGCTCGAGCGGCTTCCCCGCGAATAACTCAATCGCCCGCAGATCCGCTGCGCTTGTGAAGAACAGTCTCGATATTCGCCAGCAGCACCTCCATGCTGAAGGGCTTGGTCAGGCACAAATCGGCGCCCGACTGAAGTGCCGCGGAGTTGTCCTGCTCCAATCCCCGGAGCGAGACGACAATGATTGCCACCGCCTCGAAGTCCCGGCGCATCGCCTTGCACGTTTGAATTCCCCCCATCCCCGGCATGTTCAAATCCAGCAGCACAACGTCTGCCCGGTGCTCTCGCATCGCCAGCAGAGCTTCCTCGCCGCTGGTTGCCTGACGGGTTTCGTGGCCGGCCAGATGCAAAGCGATCTGGACAGCCTTACGGAATCGCGGCTCGTCATCAACTATGAGGATTGCAGCCAACAGGTACCCCGCCAAGTGCGGACTGGCTTCGCAACGATCACTATAATGGCGCGCCGTTAAGAAATGATAAAGATCATATTATGGATTTCCTGAGGCTTCCGGAGAATCGACGAAACTGTAACCTTCCGAAGGTTCGGTGAGAATGTAGCGCGGGTTGGACGGATCGGGCTCGATCTTCTTCCGCAACTGGTTGATGAACACGCGCAGGTATTCCACTTCGTTGCCGTAATCCGGGCCCCAAACCGCCTGAAGCAGGCGGCGATGGGAAACTACCTTGCCCGCATTCGAAACCAGGTAGCGCAGGATGGCGAATTCCTTTGCGGTAAGGTGCACCTTCGCATCCGGGCCAATCACTTCGTGCGTTTCAAAATCAATCCGGGTCCCATGGAGCGACAGAACTCTCGGACTCTTGCGCACGGAACTGCGCCTGGCCACGGCCCGGATGCGCGCCACCAGCTCTTCCACGCCGAAAGGCTTGGTGAGGTAGTCATCGGCGCCGGCCTCGAGCGCCGCCACTTTTTCGAATTCCGCCCGTTTCACCGACACTACAATAACGGAAACCTCGGAGCTGTCGCGAATACTGCTGCAAATCTCCAGGCCGCTCAGGTCTGGCAGGTTGAGATCCAGCAGCACCAGGTCAGGCGGGTGCTCGCGAACCTTTTGCAGCGCCTCTTCGCCGTTCCACGCATCATCCACTTCGTAGCCCCGCGCCACAAGGGCGGCTCGCAACACGCGGCGAGCCTGCGAATCGTCGTCTACGATCAGAATCTTGAGATTGTTCATGCCTTCATTCCATGCGCGAGCGGGAAAGATAGATGGAAGGCGGCGCCGCCTGAGGGGCCGGAAGTCACCCAAATGGCGCCTCCGAGCGACTCCGTGATGCACTTCGCGCTCGCCAGGCCCAGGCCATTTCCTTCGGCAAGCGAACGAGCCTTCGCGCCTCTATAGCCGTGGTTGAACACCTGGGATCGTTCCTGCTCGGGGATCCCAATGCCGTTATCTACAACGCTGATCACGATACTGCCGCAATTCACTTCGGACGACACGATCACCGGAGTTGCCTCCGGTGAGTACTTGACTGCATTATCAAGCAACTGGCGAAGGACGTGCTTCACCATCCCTGTATCGAGTTCCGCCGCCGGCAAAGTATGTATTCCCTGCAATTCCACCTGCCGGTTCCGCAGGATGGGAGCACATTCTTTCACGGTTTCGGCGATGAGCTTCGCCACGTCTTGCGGTTCTGTTTTCGGCCTCAGGTCCGGCTCCTCAAGCGCGGTGTCCAATGCTTCGTCCACCCAAAGATTCAGCCGCTCCACTTCCTGATCGATGATCTGCAGCAGCTCCGCGCGATCCAGTCCGTTCGTGGAACAGGGTGATCGTAGAGTGGTGACGGCAATCTTGATTGTCGAGAGCGGTGTTTTGATTTCATGGGCCAGGGCGTCCAGAACGGAAGCGCGCAGTTGCTCCTCCTTGCGCCTGGCATAAGCGCGGCGGGCTTCTTCGGTGGCCATCATCCTTGCCAGTCCGCTCGCGGTACGATCGGCGATGGCCGTTGCGAGCAGTTCCGAGACCCTTCCTTTGATCCCGATGCTTCCCAAACGTTGCTCGCCGAAACGCAGCGGCAGGAAGAGGAGGCTTGATTCCGGTTGAGTAAGCAACCCAGCCGCGGCGGCGGCCTCGCACAATTTGAGATCGGGGATGAGGGCGCCTTCGGGTCCGGCGTGGAGCGTGGTGTGAGCGGCGCAGTAGTGCACCGCCGCGCCGCCGACTCCAAAGATCTCCACGATCTGTTCAGCGGCGGTTCGCAGCGCGCCGGTCATACTTTGCTGTTCCATGAGCGCGCTTCCCAAACGAAACACCTGTTCTATTTCCTTTCGCCGCGTGAGGGCTTCGAGGGACCGCCGCCTGGCAAGCGCGGAGAGTTGCCCGGTAACGATAGCCGTGAGGAGAAAGGCTGTGAGCGCCACCCAGTGCTGCGGTTCCGGCACTCCGAAGCTGTTGGGCGGGGATGGCAGCCAATACATGAAGCTCAAGCCGGCAGTCAGCGCGGCAGCTAACGCCTCAGGCCATCCCAAAGCGGAAGCCAGCCCCACGATCACCAGCACAAGTATCAAAGCGACCGTGGTAGCGTTGACATGCGGTAAACGGACGCTGCCGAATACAATACCAGCGGCAATGATGATGGACAGGACCAGACGCAAACAGACTGCCCAGACAGATACCGGTCGCATCGCAACCTCCAGCGAATCCCGGTTCGGGCGAGTTCCCGCTTGCCGGGCCGCACCCTCAGCAGTGAATCATGCAATACGTCAATAGTTTCATTATATCCGCACCGCGCGCGAACCTACACTGGAGGCATGGAACACCAACGGTTTCGAATGGAACATGACAGCCTCGGCGAAGTGGCGGTGCCTGTCGACGCCCTCTACGGCGCCCAAACGCAGCGCGCAGTACTGAACTTTCCTGTCAGCGGCCAGCGCTTTCCCCGCGCCTTCCTGGAAGCTCTGGGATTGGTGAAGGCCGCCGCGGCAAATGTGAACCGGGAACTTGGCGTGCTCGACGGCGCGGCGGCCGGGGCCATCGAGACAGCGGCGGAGGAAGTGGCCGCCGGCAGGCATGACAAACATTTTCCTGTGGATGTGTTTCAAACAGGATCGGGCACCAGCACCAACATGAACGCCAATGAGGTCATCGCCGCGCTTGCCTCGCGGAGCCTCGGCGTTCCCGTGCATCCGAACGATCACGTGAATCGCGGCCAGAGCAGCAATGACGTAATCCCCACGGTGATTCACGTGAGCGCCGCCCTCGAGTTGACGCGGCGTCTGCTGCCGGCGCTCACTCATCTGAGCTCCGCCATTGCGCGGAAATCAGAAACGCTGCGGAACGTTGTGAAGAACGGCCGCACGCATCTCATGGACGCCATGCCGGTCCTCATGAGCCAGGAACTGAGTGGCTGGCAGCGGCAGGTTATGGACTCGGCGGCCCGCCTGGAATCCGTGTTGCCGCGGCTCTTGCGATTGGCCATCGGAGGCACGGCGGTTGGCACGGGCGTGAACACCCATCCGCGATTCGGCGCTGCCGCGGCCGCCCGTCTTGCGTCCATCACTGGACTCGCGTTTACCACCGCGCCAAACTACTTTGCCGCCATCAGCGGAATGGACACGGCGGTGGAACTCAGCGGCCACCTCAAAACAGCCGCGGTGTCCCTGATGAAAATCTCCAATGATCTGCGCTGGATGAACAGCGGCCCTCTCTCCGGTTTGGGCGAGATCTCGCTGCCCGCGCTGCAGCCCGGCAGCAGCATCATGCCGGGGAAGGTGAATCCGGTCATTCCTGAAGCTGTGGCGATGGTGTGCGCGCGAGTCATCGGCAATGATGCCGCGGTGACCATCGCCGGCCAATCGGGGAACTTTCAGTTGAACGTCATGCTGCCCCTGATTGCTGTCAGCCTGCTCGAAAGCATCGCATTGCTGTCGGCGTCGGCCACCCTGCTGGCGGACAGAGCCATCCAGGGATTCACCGTTCACAGCGAGCGCCTTCGGGCGCTGGCGGAACGCAATCCCATCCTTGCCACGGTGCTCACAGCGAAGACCGGCTACGACAGGAGCGCGCAAATCGTGAAGCGGGCCATTGAAGAGAACCGCGCCATCAAGGATGTCGCCGTCGAGATGTCGGGGCTGCCGGAAGACGAATTGAACACGCTGCTTGACCCTTTGAAGGCAACCTCCTCCGGCGCCTGATTTGGCAATCCGGTGGGCATACAGGTACAGTAACCATACGGGCTCACCATGAAACCACTGGAGCCGTGTCTCGCCGCGCGATCAGCGTTGCGCATAACGCGAAACCATTTCGGCGCCGTGGTCTTCTTGAAGCGCCGGCCGGCACTGTGCGAGCTTTAAAGGAACATCCCATCATGCGCATCGCGATTTTTCTGGCATTCTGTTTTGCCGCTTTCGGCCAATCCCGCCCCGTCATCGGCATCGGTGGAATCGTCCACGAGACGAACACCTTCAATCCGAAGAAAACAACGCTCGCCGATTTCGAAGCGGGCATCGGCGGGGCCAAGGGAACGCTACGCGGCCAGGAGATCCTTACGCTGTCCGCCGGCGCCAACAACACTCCCGCGGGATTTATTGAGGGAGCCCGGCAGTACGGGCTTGACTTGTACCCCACTATCGTCGCCGGACCTCAAACAATCGGCACTGTTCTTGACTCGGCCCTGAACGCGCTCACGAAGGAGTTGATCGACCGCCTCAAGGCCGCGCCCAAACTCGATGGCATTCTATTGTTCCTGCACGGCACCATGGTGGCCGAAAGCTATCCACATGCCGACGCGGAAGTGGTGCGCCGGGTGCGGCAAGCCTTTGGAGACAAGATCCCCATCATCGTCGTGCACGATTTCCACGCGAATGTCTCCGAAGAAATCGTCAAACTGACTACCGTGCTGATCACTTACAAGGAGTGTCCTCACCTCGACGCGCGGGAACGCGGTGTGCAGGCGGCGAAGATCATGGCGGAGGTGGCTTCAGGCAAAGTGAAGCCCGTGCAGGCTGTTGCGAAGCCGCCCATGCTGCTGAACATTCTGTTTCACAACACGTTTGCGCCGCCGCTGAAGCCGATTGTGGATGAAAGCAAACGCCTCGAGAAGAACCCGAAGATCCTTGCAGTGAGTGTGCCCGGCGGCTATCAATACGCCGACATTCCCGCCATGGGGCCAAGCGTGATTGTCGTCACGGATAACGACCCCGCGCTCGCCAGGCGTGAGGCGGACCGGATCGGCAACATGTTGTGGAACCTGCGCGAGCAACTCGTTTTCCGCGCGCCAACAGCCGCGGAAGCGGTGCGCATGGCCATGAACAACGGCAAGTATCCGGTGGCCCTCATGGATGCCGGCGACAACATCGGCGGTGGATCGGCAGGCGACGGAACCTTTGTCCTTGCGGAACTGATGAAGCAGAAGGCGCAGGGTTGGGTGGTGACCATCTCCGATCCCGGCGCCGTGCAGGCCGCCATCAAGTCCGGCGTCGGTGGGCCGTTCGATATGGCCGTGGGTGGCAAGACCGACAACATGCACGGCGACTCCATCCGTGTGAGGGGCCGCGTGAAGGGCGTCTACGACGGACGTTTCGTGGAACCTGAAGTTCGCCACGGCGGCGGCCGCTATTGGGACATGGGCGTTTCCGCTCTTATCGAAGTGGAGGGCTCTACGCTCGATCTTCCGAACCTGATTCTACTCACGCCGAAGCGCATCATTCCGTTCAGCCTGCATCAGTTGACCAGCGTAGGCATCGATCCCAAACAGATGCGGATTCTGGCGGCCAAGGGCACCATCGCGCCGCGCGCGGCCTATGAGCCCGTGGCCGCCCGCATCATCGAAGTCGACTCCGGCGGGGTCACCGCCATGAATCCGGCGCGATTTCATTTCCAACATGTCCGGCCGAATTTGTTTGGGCTGACGAAGCCCTGAGATTATTTCACCGCCGCCACCACAACCTCTCCGCAATAGCGGCGTAGAAACGGAGCCATCCCCAACAGCAGAGCGTCGGCGCCTTCCAACAGCGAAACAACACCCTGCGCCCAACTATGGTGGTGCCATCCCCGCAGCAGGCGTTTTCCCATCGCAAGCAAGTTCATCTCATGAAGTTCGACCCGCGTGAATGCGCTTCGAAGCAGAGCGATCTCACGGTTGCCCAGGATGATCTCCTCGCCCTGCTCCTCCGCTTCACCTTGAAGACCCGCCCGCACGCGGCGGGCCAGGTCGAGAAGTGGATTGTTGCCGTAGGTCTCCGCCAGCAGCAGCGTGCCGCCGGGACGGATCACGCGCACCAGTTCCTCGAACGCGCGCGGGTACTTCAGGGTATGATGCACGGCCGCGCTTGCATAAACCAGGTCGAACTCACCGTCGCCGAAACAGGTCAAATCCGCAGCATCTCGCGCTTCGCCGCGCACACGGTGACTCACGCCACTGGCTCGCGCGCGTCTCAGCCCGAGTTCCACAGCCGCCGGTGACAAGTCGAGGAGGGTCACCTGTGCCCCCTCAGTGGCCACCCAGACTCCCCAGTCCGCTGGGCCGCAACCGTAATCGAGAACCCGGAGGCTGGAAAGCGGCATCGCCAGCAGGCGGGAAAGCACCTCACTATACAATCGGCGCCGTTCAAAGACGGGTTGCCGCGGATCGCTTAACGTGCGGCGCATCACCTCCCGATTCACCGCCAGTTCGTGATCCGGGCGCTCGAGGAAGCGGCTGTACACCGCATCGTAGAAGCCGCGTTCCTGGTCCGCCGTAATCGACATGGGTTCAGTCACCGGTGGGCTTCGGCGTCGTATCCGTGCTCTTGGGCAAGTCCGGCTTGCGGATGTAATCCGCCGGGAGTTCCCCGGTGAGACTCTTGAGCCACGTCACAATCTCCTTGGCCTCGCTATCCGTCAACGGGCGCTCCACCTGGTGTTCCCCCATCATGCGCACGGCCACCTCGAGGCTGGCCACGCTGCCATCGTGGAAATAGGGGGCGGTCTTGTCGATGTTCCGAAGTGAGGGGACCTTGAACACCATCTTGTCGCTGTCCTGCTTCGTCACTTCGTAGCGCCCGAGGTCTTTTTGATTGGGCCACGGCTTCACGAGTCCCACCTTTTGATACAGCCGGCCGCCGACAAGCGAGCCTCCATGGCACGTATGGCATCCGGCGCGGTAGAAAGCGATGAAGCCTGCCTTCTCTTCCGGCGTGAGGGCGTTGGCGTCTCCGGCAAGAAATTTGTCCCAGCGCGAAGGAGTCACCAGTTTGCGTTCGAAAGCGCCGATTGCGAGAGCCGCGTTATCAAGCGTTACCGGTTGCTTTTCGTCGGGGAACGCTTTGGCGAAAGCGGCCTTATATTCCGGAATGGAGCCCAGCACCGCGTCCACCGCATGCGCATCCGCCATCGCCATCTCCACGGGATTCATCATTGGTCCCTTCGCCTGCGCTTCCACGTCCGGAGCGCGGCCATCCCAGAACTGAACCACATGGCCCGCCGCATAGTAAACAGTCGGCGCGTTCCTCCCGCCCTTCTGCCCCTTGAATCCCGTGGAAGTAGGCTCGTTGTCCACTCCGTAGCGATCCAGTGCATGACACGAATTGCAGGAAATGGTCTGGCTCTTCGACAATCGTTCATCGTAATACAACATGCGCCCTAGCGCGACCTTCTCCTCACTCAACGGGTTCTTGCCGCTCTCCATGACGACCGGCGCCACCTTGAAGTTCTGAAGAAATTCCTGATCGATCTCCGTCCTAGTGGTGGTCTTCGAACCGCACCCCGCCAATGAAACAGAAAGCGCCGCGAGGATGTATGAGAAGGGATGATGTTTCATTCGTGATCTCCTCAAACCATCCTAGCGGGGAAGGCCATGCCCTCGCTTCGGCTAGAATGAGGAATTCCTTCTCATGCCCCAGCCCGCGCGCTTTCGATACCTGGACCATCTCATTAACGTGTTCGTGGTGGTCCTCATCGTCTCCAACCTCGTGGCTCCGAAGATCGTAGCGATTGGCGATTTTCGCTTGAGCGGGGCGCAACTGCTCTTCCCGGTCACCTACATCTTTGGCGACATCTTCACCGAGGTCTATGGCTATAGCGCCTCGCGACGCGCCATCTGGACCGGGTTTCTTGCCTCCGCCCTGCTGTCGGTGATGGGCCTCATCGTAGTGGCGCTGCCCCCGGCTCCGGACTGGCATGATCAGGAGGCATTTGCCAAGGTATTCGACTTCGTTCCCAGATTGGTGGCCGCCAGCCTGATCGCCTACTGGTGCGGGGAGTTCTCGAACGCCTTCGTGATGGCGCGCATGAAGGTGTTGACGAAAGGCAAAATGCTGTGGACGCGCACCATCGGCTCCACCGTTGTCGGGCAGTTGGTGGATAGCATCGTGGTGATGTTTCTCGCATTCGGCGGCACGCTTGGACTGAAGACGATCCTCACGCTGATCGTGTCCGGCTATCTGGGCAAAGTGATCTACGAAGTAGCGGCCACGCCGCTGACGTATGCCGTGGTCAACGCGCTGAAGCGGGCCGAGGGAATGGAAGTATTCGACACAAGCACCGACTTCAATCCCTTCCACGGGCAGAAATAGCTCTCAGCGCACGCGTTTGATCCGGTAATCCTCCGCCGTAGTCATCCGCACGACCTTGCACATCTCGAAGAGCCTGGAGCGGGCGCGCATGCCGACGCGTTCGCCGAGCGTCGTGCGCCCTTGCGAGACCGTGGAGCCGGCATCGACATCCACCAGGTTCGTGGTGGCGATCAGCGCCTTCCTGTGATTGCAGCGGTGGGTGATGATCGAGGTGACCGTATCCTCCACCCAGTCCGTGACCCGGTGGGCGCCGAGATCGTCCAGCAGGAGCACCTCCACATCCAGAGCCTCGCGATAGGCCTCCTTGTCGCTCGATCCGGAATTCGGATCGTAGCCCGAGCGGATGCGGTCCAGCAGGTTCTGGTAGTCAGAGAAGATCCCCTCGAAACCCTTGCCGATGAGGATGCGCAACGCCGCCACGGCGAGGTGAGTCTTGCCGGTGCCCGGGTCCCCGATGAGCAGCAAGCCGGGTTTCTCGAGGGCGGGGAACTCGCGCGCGTAGGTGCGGACGGTGGTCAGCACCTGGCCCAGAGCGAGTTCCGCGGATGGATTGTCGCGGGGCAGCCGGAAGTTCTCAAGCGAAGCATTCGCGTAAAGCGGCGGAATCTTGGCGCGAGATTGCAACTCCCGGGAACGTTCAGCTTGTGAACACCGGCAGCGTTCGGCGCCGGAGATGCCGTCGCGCTCGATGATGCGCCATCCCGTTCCACCGCAAACCTGACAGACTTCCGATGCCATGCTTCTCCTACTCGAGCGTTACCAGCACCTCTCCGGCGGTTACGCTTGCTCCGGCCCGGGCCGCAAGCGCAATCACCTTTCCGGACTTCGGCGCCTTCATTTCATTTTGCATCTTCATCGCTTCCACAACCACCAGCCCCTGCCCTTCCTCCACGCTGGCCCCCTCATCCACGAGAACGCGCACCACTTTCCCCGGCATGGGCGAGCGAATGCTTTGCTGCCCTTCCGCGCCAAAGCCCTTGGCCCGGCCGGACAGTTCCCGCGGATCTTCCACCTCTACGGTAATGCGGTGGCCGGCCAGTTCCACGATCCACCCTTCCTGGCCTGGCGTGACGCGTGCCTCCACGGCCCGCTCCTGCTTGAGCAGTGAATAGACGCCAGGCTCCACCTCGGCGTATCGCAACCAATGGGTGGATGGGCCCAGGTCTTGCCAGACGAGAGTGGCGGTGATCTGGTCGCCATCGTTCCTCCACTCGAGTTCCGCTTGCCGGTTTCCGATTCGGATAATGCGTTTCACTGCATCAACTCCATTAATCCGGCAGCGCGCCATCTCGATTCGCTGGCCGCCGCCGCGGGTTGCGCCGGTTTCTGTCTTGACGCATGAACGGCAGCGATGACCGCCGCAAGCTCCGCCAACTCGCCATCCGTTTCCTGCCCCTTGCCCGCCCGGGAGAAGAACTCATCGATGAATCCGGTATGCAGTTTCCCGCCCGCGAATCCCGGGTCGGTGAGAACGCGGCGGAAGAAGGACAGGTTCGTCTTGATGCCGCTTACCGAATATTCCTCGATGGCCCGCCGCAGACGGCGGATCGCCGCAGGGCGGTCCTGCGCCCAGGCGATGAGTTTCGCCAGCATGGGGTCATAATCCATTGGAACCACCCAGCCGGGGTAGACTCCGGAATCGACGCGGATGCCCGGCCCCGACGGCTCGCGCAAGGCGGTGATCTTTCCCGGCGACGGCAGAAAGTCCATTTCGGCGTCCTCGGCGTAGACGCGGCACTCGATGGCAGAACCTCGCCAGTGGATATCCTCCTGCCGCAAGCTGAGCCGCTCCCCCGAAGCGATACGCAACTGCCAGTCCACCAGATCCAGGCCCGTCGCAAGTTCCGTTACGGGGTGCTCCACCTGGAGGCGTGTGTTCATTTCGAGGAAATAGAAATTGCGCGCTTCGTCCACCAGGAACTCGCATGTGCCGGCATTGTAATACCCGGCCGCGCGGGCAATGCGCAGCGCGGCCTCTCCCATGGCTTGGCGCATCTCGGGATGCTCCAGCATCACAGGCGACGGGCACTCTTCGATCACCTTCTGGTGGCGGCGCTGTAGCGAACACTCGCGCTCGCCGAGATGAATGACATGCACGTGATGATCGCCGAGCACCTGGATTTCGATGTGGCGCGGCTTGAGGATCAGCTTCTCCAGATAGACCGCGGGGTTATGGAAGGCGCGCTCAGCTTCGCTCGATGCGTCGCGCAGGGCGGAATCGAGATCCTGCTCGCGCTCGACGACACGCATCCCCTTGCCGCCTCCGCCCGCAGTGGCTTTGAGCAGCACGGGATAGCCGATTTGCGCCGCTACGGCGTGCGCTTCTTCCGTACTCCGCACCGGTTCTTCCATACCTGGCGGAATCGGAACCCCGGCGGCCTTTGCCAGTTGCCGCGCCGCCGTCTTGGACCCGACCTTGCGAATCGACTCGGCGGAGGGGCCGATGAACACAAATCCGGCATCGCGGCAGGCCGCGGCGAAGGTGTCGTTCTCACTGAGAAACCCGTAGCCGGGGTGGATGGCATCGGCGCCCGCCTTGCGAGCCGCTCCCAGGACTCGCTCGATGTGCAAATAGCTCTCCGCTGACGGCGTGGGTCCCAGGTGCACCGCTTCGTCCGCCATCCGTACGGCAAGCGAAGCGCGGTCTACATCCGAATACACAGCCACGCTGGGGATGCCGCGCTCGCGCAGCGCGCGAATGACGCGCACGGCAATCTCTCCCCGGTTGGCGACCAGAACCTTACGAAACATGCACGGAGATTGTAGCAGCCCAATACCTGCATGCGCAGACCGGCGTGTTTCGCATTATTGCGCCCGCGTCCGCAACAGTTCGAAATCCTCGAACAATCCGAAATCATCCAGATCGTACTTGTCTCCAGGCGGTTGTGTCTCGGGTGCGTAGCGCATCATGTGCGGTCCGGCGAAGCCTTTCCGAACATTGCCATGATGCGGTCCGTAAACGTTCTTGAGCGACCCGTGGACTCGTATCTCGATTTCGTTCCTCCCCTTACGTACGAATTTCGAAACGTCGAGTTCATAGGGCTGCCAGGCGATCACTCCGGCATCCGCGCCGTTGACGCGAACTTTGGCCAGTGTTCCGAACCAGCGGCCCAATCGCACCGTGTAGCGGCCGGATGTATCCTCGATCGGGAAACTGCGCAGGTAGGCGACCTGTTCGCCATACAGCGGCAGCCCCTGCTGCTTCCAACTGCCGGTGGCGAGCGGTTGCGCGGGAGCGAGGCTCCAACCCGCCGCTTCCGGACGGACGCTGAAATCGCCCCTGACGATGACTGGCTCAAGCTCAGCAAATACGGACATCGGCTGCGCGCTCACCGTAATCGTGTTTCTTCCGCCGCGGACGTGCGCGCCGATGGGGTAGACGGCAAAGTCGCGGTCAATCCACCAGGCGCCGGACAGCGGTTCCACCGGCGTATCATTGATTCGTACCTTAAAGATGCCGGGGCGCTCCACCACGGCTTGCATGGAACTGGTATCCACGCCCGGCCGCACTTCGAAGGAGAACGACGCCGAGAAACCTGAACCGGCGGGGAAGTGGTTCCGGTCGAGGATTGCCGACCGGAATTGCACGGCGGTGTGCCAGGGGTTGCCTTCAGAGAATCCGTAGTGTTGGAAGATCGCATCGCTTGCCTTGAAGAAATACACTCCTTTCATTTCTTTCCCGCCGAAGGAGGCATTGCAGTAATCGAGTTTCAAGGTATTGGGAGCAGTGCGGCGCGCGGTGAGCGGACCTGCCGGTGGGACGGGCGTGCGCTGCCGCGGCGCCGCCTCGTACGGAGCCTGCGAACTCTTGCCGGCGAACAGCAGCAGGCTGCCGCCGGGGGCGAGGCGGAATTCGCCGTTTTGGCGCGTCACCGTGCCTTGGAAAGGGTCCAGCCGCTCAAGCACGGTGGCGTTGAGGAAGCGTCCCGAGGCGGAGTTCTCCAGGCTCGGGTTGGCGGCGAAGAGGACCTCGCCGTCATCGGTGACGCGCCGCATCAGATAGAATTCGCCGCTGGTGGTTTCCACGGGAGCGGGCGGGAACAGGCGGGCATCGAACGTCTCCGCGCGCCGCCACTGCTTGGGCCATCGCGCGGCCATCGCGCTCACCGTCTTCGATTCCGCGCCATCAACGCGACCGGGCGGGTCAACGAACGACAGCACCTGGCCGCCCCCGCGCAAGTAGGCTTCGAGCAGCTTCACCGTGGGCGCGTCGAGATTTTCCGTGCCGGGCGGCAGGACGAACAACTTGTAGGTTCTCTCTCCCACTACGAAACCGGATCCCCTCACCGAGGCATGCGTTTTCAGGATGTTCTCGCTCGCAAGGTCGTAGCCGATGTGCTGCTTGGACATCGCCGTGACGAACTGTTGGAAGCTCTCCCCGATCTGCTCCATTCGCAGGTCCGGCGAAGTGACGGCGGCGTAGAGCCAGGCCGATGTCGTGGGCTCCAGCACGACCACGGGATTCACTTCGCGCCCCGAACTCAGGGCCAGCGAGAGCCGTTCAAAATACCGCGCCAGGACGTGGTATTGCGGCCACCAGGAAGCGTGATAGGAGAACGACTGCGGATAGTCGTACTTGCGCACGCCGAGCATGGTCTGGAAGGAGAGGTGCTGGTTGAGAAAGTTGACTCCCAGCGCGAACTCCCAGTCTCCCAGGCGCTTCATGTCCTCGAAGCGGAGGCTCCATCCACCGCCTCCGTAGGTTTCGCTCAGCGCTCTCCGGCGGCCGAGTTGGTTGGCCACGCTGGCCAGTTCCTTCACGGAGCGCACGTTGCCGAACTGCGCATGGACGCCTTCGGCGAACTGGTTGAAGAGCATGTCGATGCCGGGTATCTGGTGCCATGCGTACATGGCCATGTTGTCAGGACCGTCCTGCGGGCTCGGCCAGCCGTGCTCCCAGTAGTGGCCGGTCCACTGAAGGCGCTTCTTTTCCGTATAGGCGTGCCAGGGTTTGGACCAGCGGTCGATAAAGAGATCGAGCAGCAGCGAATAGTAGTCATGGCGGATCTTGCGCCAGTCTCCCGCGGGCTCGAACAGCGAAACCAGATGTGGCCGTAGATCATAGCCCCAGCGTTTCTCGAATTGAGGGAAAAGGTCCGGAGTCCAGCGCATCGATTGGGCCACGGGAGGATGAATGTTGGGCTCGTCGGTAAAGATGCCCGGCACCCTGCTGCCGAACTCGTCTCCAATCGCGCGCTCATAACCGCTCATGGTGGTCTCAATGAAAGTCTCAGTGACGCCGGGTTTGATCAGATCCACGTATGGGAATCCGGCGTTCCACGATCGCGCGGGATAGGAGACGCGCTCGAAGCAGTTCTCGCCGATGTGGACAACGCAACTTTCCGTGCTTTCGCCTTGGGCGAGCCGGCGGCGCACGAGACCTTGGCCCTGGTTATAGGAATCGGGGTGGGAGGCAGGGACATTGCCGCCCGCGAATCCGCTCGGATAGGAATTCTCATCGTAGAGCCAGACCTGCATGCCGCGCCGCGTAGCCCCGTCCACGGCATGGCGCACAAGGCGGAACCACTCAGTGGTCAGATAAGGAGTGATGAGGCCGGGGCGCGGGTGGATGAAGAAGCCTCGGACGTGCTGGGAGTTGAGATCGTCGAGCATACGATCAATGGCGGCATCGGTTACCGTGCCGTTCCACACAAGCAGCGGCGCGCTCGAATACTCCACCGGCGGATCGGCAAACAATTGCTTCATGCGGACTCCGCTATCCGGGGGCGAGGCCATCGCACAGGAAGCGAGAAGGAGAAGAAACAGGCGTATCACGTCACCTCCACCAAAGGAATGCCGGTCAGTTCACTGAATTTCCCCAGAGAAGAATGCAGGTGTCCGATGCCCAGGGCGCAGTGGTGCGTGGGCCCCTGCTCGCACCACTTGTTGACGAACTCGCGCGGACCGCTCTTGAACTTGAGCCGCGAGTTGGTGTTACCGATTCGCAAAGTTGGGCCTGGAATGGATTCGCCTTCGGCGGCGAGCATCCGCAGCGACCCTTCGGCCGTCTGTGTCATGCCGAGGATCGACACCGGGCCGTGTTTGACGGAAAACTCGACGCTCACGCCGCTGCCGCGCTTGCCGTGGTAAAGCCCCAGTCCGCGCAGCACGGGCTGGCGGTCGCTGATGGCGAGATGCCCGGGTCCGTCGTGTCCCATCAGGACGAAATCCTCGCGCAGGTCCATCGCATAGAATTCGGTGAACGATCCGCCGGCGCCAAAGCGATCGAGAATCAACATGCCGAGGCAGGTTTTCAGATCGCCTTCGCCGCTCGCGGGGATGCCCCGCGCCGTGAGCAGCGAATTGCCAAGAATCATTCCGGCGCCGAGTTGCTCGTAGCGGTTGCCGTCAAGCCCGCGATAGTAGTAGGTGAGCCCGGTCAGATCGAACTGCTCCACTATGCGATCCAATCCGGCCGCCACGCGGGCGGCCCAATCGAGATCGTCCTCCGCCACGTTCTCGAAGGCGAACGTAGCTCGCGCCAGATCGATCTTCGACTGAACCTCGGCTGCGCTTACGCGGCTCACACATGCCTCCAGGTCGCACATCTCCAGGATTTCAATATGCGCGCCTGTTTGTCCGCTGATCATGGTGAAGTCGGAATACAGATCGAGCATGCCGGGGTAGGTGTGGCCGAGGAATCCGATGCGGCTGGCGCGCAGGGAACGGGTGACCGCGGCCGACTTGACCCACCCTTCGATCTCGCTCCAGGCGATGGCGTCGTCGCGAAGGGTTCCCGAGACGACGCGGAACTTCACCCGCGCACGCGCGAAAGCATTGGAAATTTCGGGAACACAGCAGGTGGAACAGTTCGCAAGCCATTCGCCGGTATCCGTGTTTTCGTAATCGAGCGCCGCGGCGGGCTGAAGGTTGAGCACCAGCACCGGGACGTGCGCGTGCTGCACTACGGGAAGCACCTGCGAAGACGTAGCGTACGTACCCACGTAGCAAATGATGAGGTCCAGTCCCGCGGCGGCCATTCGCTCACCGGCTTGCGCTGCCGCCGGCGCCGTATCCACCAGGCCGCTCGATACGACATCCGCACCCATCGCGGCAAGCCGCGATTCCACTTCGCGCTGATATCCTTCGAGACGCTCTTTCAAACCGGGAAACTGCGGCCAATACGCCGCCAGGCCAATCCCGAAAGCGCCAATGCGGCCGGGCCGAGTCGCGGACATTCGATTCCGATTCTAGCGGAATTCCCCCAAGCGGCGCGTGGCCAGTGTTGAAAACAAGAACTTCGAGGCGGGGGCCGGAGACTGCCCGGTTTCGCGGCACGCGCCGGCTCTTGAGTTTCCTCCCGGTCCGGCAGTATCCTCAAGAGCAAATGCTCGAACTTCGATTGCTGATTATCTTTCTCGCGTGCGCTGCCGCGTGGGCCCAGCCACGATACGATCTCCTGCTAAAGGGCGGACACGTCATCGACGCCAAGAATGGGATCGATGCGGTTCGCGATGTCGCCATCGCCGGCGGGCGCATCGCCGCGGTGGCGGAGGACATTCCGGCGTCCCAGGCCCGCCGCACCGTGGATGTGCACTCTCTTTATGTCACCCCGGGCCTGGTGGATATGCATGTCCACGTGTTCGCGGCCACCATGGACCGGGAATACACCGGCGAGTGGGGAGTGCGGCCTGATGGCTTCACCTTCCGGAGCGGTGTGACTACCGTGGTCGACGCCGGCAGTTCCGGTTGGCGGAATTTCGAGGAGTTCAAGCGCCTCGTGATCGATCGGGTGCAAACGCGGGTTTTCTCCATGCTCAATATCGTCGGCAAAGGCATGGCGGGGCGCGCCGATATCGAGCAGGACGTTTCGGACATGGACCCGGAACGTACTGCCGAGATGGCCAAACGTCACTCGGATGTGGTTGTGGGGGTCAAGATCGCCCACTATGCAGGGCCGGATTGGGGCCCAGTGGAGAAAGCCGTCAAGGCCGGCACACTTGCAAACATACCCGTGATGGTGGATTTCGCCACCTTCCGTCCCGAACGCCCGTTCCAGGATCTGGTGTTGAAGAAACTCCGGCCCGGCGATATTTACACGCACACCTACTTGACCGCCGTCCCCATGCTGGACGCCCAAGGCCAACTGCTGCCGTACCTGTTTGAGGCGCGCAAACGCGGCGTCATCTTTGATGTCGGCCACGGCGGCGGCAGTTTCTCGTTCCGGCAGGCTGTGCCCGCAATCAAGCAGGGCTTCCTGGCGGATTCCATCTCGACTGACCTGCATGTCACCAGCATGAATGCGGGCATGAAGGACATACTTAACCTGATGTCGAAATTCCTTGCCATGGGCGTCTCTGTCCAGGATGTGGTGGCGCGCGCTACCTGGCATCCGGCGCGCGAAATCCATCGCGAGCAGTACGGAAACCTGTCCGTCGGCGCAGTGGCGGATGTCGCCGTTCTCCGCCTCGTTCAAGGCGATTTCGGTTTTGTCGACTCCGCGCGCCGGCGCCTTCGTGGAACGCAGAAACTGATCTGCGAACTCACCCTGAAGGGTGGACGCACCATGTGGGACCTGAACGGACTCACCAGCGACGATTGGGACAAGCAACTTCCTGAGCGCCGGCAATCGGGAAGATAATGCGAGAACACCGGAGGGGTGGTCCCGTCAACCACCCCCTCCGAATCACCACAACCAGCAGTCTCACTGCGGAGGAATGGGTGTGGTGGATGCGTCGATGGACAGCAGGAAGCGGATCAATTGACTGCGCGCATTGTCATCGCTCAGCATGTCCGCTCCATTCGTACCGGCGGAGCGATGGGCCACGTTCGCCATCACATCCTCCAGTGAGTTCGCCGAGCCGTTGTGGAAGAACGTTTGCGGGAAGGCGGATATCGACAGCAGAGAGGGCGGCACGAAACCATCCGCGCCCAACGGAGGAGCGCCGGTTGCCCTGACCTCGTTCTTCTGCGCCGGGTCGAACGTCCCAACCTTCTTGAGTTCTCCAATCACCTGGCCGTTGCTGAGCAAGTTGTCCGCCGGAGGCGGTGTGAACTTCACACGGCTCACGGTCCATTGGTTGCCGCCGTGGCAGCTCTGGCAGTTGGCCTGGATGAACAACTGCCGGCCGGCATCGGCGTCCGGATCGTAGGGATCGATGGGCGAAATGGGAGCGCGGATGCCGAACTGAACGTATGCGCGGATGGCGTCCCAGGCGTTGTAGCCGCGAATGCGCAGTTGCGGGCGCCCCGTGTTGGCCGGGTTGAAGGCGGCAACAGTGGCGGCCGGCGTGACGCCGTCGTCACCAACGATCACGCCCAGTCCCCCGCTGACGCCGCGAATGTTGAGTTCGAAATCGTCAATTTCGTCCAAGATTCCGGACCAGTTGAGAACGCGCTGATTCGCCGGATCATCCGCATCAAAGTCCTGGTGTTGCGAAACGGTGCGCCGCGGGCCGGCGGCAAAGATCCACACGACGTTATCCGTAAGCCCGTCCGGATGGCAGGCGGCACAGGAGCCCCAGCCGTTGTTGGACATGCGGCCGCGAATTTTCGGCGAAAGCGGCGTCGGCCCATCGAACTCTCCTACCGAAGTGTTGTACAGTTCTTTGCCCGCCAGGATGAGATCCTCGGTAGTGCCGGCCCCGGGCAAACTCGAGGATTGCATGGCGGCGACGGCCTTGTCCTGCCCGCTTTCCACGTTCAGCACGGTCACGTCGCGCGAGATGTAGTTCATCACATAGGCCCGCGTGTCCGCGCTGTTGATGACAATTCCACGCGGATTCTTTCCCGTGGGGATCTCCAACACGCGCGAGGGCGTGGCTCCGGTATTCTGCACGGTGGGCTTGCCTGTGCCGCGGTCGAGGGCCACCTTGACTGCCACATCGCTCGCGGCGCTCACCACATAGGCTTCGTCGCTCTTGTTCTTCGCGGCGATGGCCCAGGGTTGCGTCAGAAACAGCTTCGGTGTGGCTCCCTGTTCCGCAACGGCGCGGTGCATATTGATTGTCTGTCCGGCGTCGGTCCTGGCGGTGAGATCGATGACCGCAAGCAGACTTTGCGTGTTCACGTCAAACCGGACCGGACCATTGGGCGAAGCTCCCGTGTTGGGCACGTAGGCGTAATTGCCCTTGATAACGAGATTGTTGAGCTGGTTGGGATAGGCGCTGGTGGTGAAACGCAAATCGGCCGCGGTGATTGTGGGAGGTGGAGCCACCTTGGCAATCGCGTCCCCGGCGGCCTTAAAGCCTGTATCGCCGATGGGAAGGATGTTGATGGTCTGATCGAGTTCATCAGCCACCGTACGGATCACGCTGATGACGCCCTGCTTGCTGTCGTCTTCGCCATCGATACGGCCCGGCCGGGGCAGAGCAAAGAATTGCGTGACGTAGACGGTTTCATCATCGTCTCTGTCGTCGCCATTGTTGGTGATGGCGATTCCTGTGGGCGCCGGCCCCACCGCCTCAATGGTCTTGATAACCCGGTTGCTTTGGGTGTCAATCACACTCACGGAGTTGGACCGCCGGTTGGTCACATAAAGTTTAGTGGCATTCGGCGTGAGCGCCAGTCCGTAAGGCTCCGCGCCCACGCGGATTTCTCTCGTCACACGAGCGATGCCCGGGCTGTTGCGGTTGATGTTGAGCACGCTGACGGTGCCGCTCACTGTGTTCGCCACGTAAGCACGGGTTCCCTGCGGGTTCATCGCAACGCCGTTCGGTTCGACGCCGCAAGGGATCTCGCGCAAGCGCTTGTTGCGGTCACTCCCCACATCGAAAAAAGTGACCGAGTTGTTATCCGGATTAACTGCCGCGAGCAGGCTGCCATTACCATCCAGAGCTAGCGGCTGTGAGGAAGTAGCCGCTGCAAAGCGTGTGGCAGGTTGGGAAGGTTGCTGCTGTGACAAGGCTCCGGAGGTGGCGAGGTAGATTCCCAGCCCCGCTATCGCCGCCGTGCCCATCCATTTGCACAGGAATTTCCAGCTATTCATTATCCAATCTCCTAGTGGATTGAACCGCGTCCCAGGGGACCCCGATTCATTAACCGGAGTATACGCCTCCTGCTCCTGTATTTCAGGCAGCATGCGTCCCGGTTGGAAAACAAGTAACCAAAGGGTGGAGAAGAAGCATCTAATAGCCACTGGTCTCGTGTCGCTGAACTGGTTAGTCATGCATTCAGGACGCTTCAGACTTATTCTGCTCATTGCTTCCGTGGGGCTCGGTAGGGCGCAACCATTGGATCTGCGCAATACGCTGCGGACAGATACCCATACAAAGTTCACGCTGCCTCCGCCCAGGAGTCTGGGAGAATGGTCGGCGCGCAAGGCGCAGCTTCGCAGGCAGATTCTCACTGCTGCCGGTCTCTACCCCGTACCTTCGCCTACGCCGCTGCGTCCCCGCCGGTTCAACCGCACTGACCATGGGAGCTATGCGGTGGAAAAGGTGCTCCTGGAGACCATGCCGGGCTACTTTCTCGCGGGCAATCTGTATTACCCGAGAATGCGTACCGCGCATCGGATGGCCGGCGTGCTGGTGCCTCATGGGCACTGGAAGCATGGACGGATTCACGACGCCGCGGACTATTCCGTGCCCGCGCTTTGCGCCAATCTGGCCGCTCAAGGTTATGTTGCCTTTGCCTACGACATGGTGGGGTACAACGATACCATCCAGACGCCGCATGATTTCGGGGAGTCCCCGAGCGAGGAATTGTGGTCATTTCATCCGCTCGGACTGCAATTGTGGAATTCCATGCGGGCGCTGGATTTTCTCGCCTCGCTCGACATTGTGGATCCCCATCGTATTGCGGCCACAGGCGCCTCCGGCGGCGCAACCCAAACGCTGCTGCTCGCCGCCGTGGATGAGCGCGTAGCGGTAGCCGCTCCGGTGAATATGATTTCCGCCATTTTTCAAGGGGACGATGCCTGCGAAATGGCGCCCGGGTTGCGCGTGGGCACGAACAATGTCGAGATTGCCGCCATGGTGGCGCCCAGACCGATGCTGATGGTTTCTTCGTCCAAAGACTGGACGAAATATACTCCCAACCTGGAATACCCGGCGATTCGGGCCGTGTACCGGTTGTTTGGGGAATCGGGGCGGTTGGCCGTAACACAGATAGATGCCGGGCACAACTATAATCGCGCGAGCCGGGAATCGGTTTACCGGTTTTTCCGCCGTATCTTGTCGCAGGCCCCCGGTCCCGCTCCGAAAGAGACCGTCAGCATCGATTTTGCCCCTAAGGATCTGCTCATCGGGCCGGAGGTGTTGAAGTCCCTGCATATCAGTCCCAATCTCGACTCCGTCTTCGCGGAATGGCAGAAACTGACCGCCGTGCATTCTGCCGGTGCCCAAACTGCGGACTTGGAGGATGCGCTTCTCGCCGTGACAGGCGCCGAATGGCCATTGGAAGTGAGCGCCGTAACTGCCGGAGACCGGGTTCTGCTGAGCAGGCAAGGCTATGCCGATCTGGTTCCGGCAGCGTGGTACCCAGGCCTGTCGAGGAACGTAACCATCGTCGTGCATCCGGATGGTCCGGACGCGGCGCGCCGGACGCCGAAGGTGGCCCAGGAACTGGCGCATGGGTCGTCGGTGTTGCTGGTCGAGCCTTACGAAAAGTCGCCCTCCGTCTCCGTGGTGCCTGTGCGAGGCAAAGACTACCTCACCTACCATCTCTCCGATGATGCCTACCGGGTTCAGGAAATCCTCACCAGCATGGCCTTTGTTGCTCCCATGGACTCTCCCCGCCGCCGGTTGCTGTGTTTCGGCCGCGCCCGCGCGTGGTGCCTGCTGGCGGAGGCCCTCTCGCCCGACGTCTTTGATTTTGACGATGACCTCAGTGATTTGAGCGGCACGGATGAGGAATTGCGTAAGTCTCTGTTCATCCCCGGACTCCAGCGAGCCGGAGGGATTGCCGCTGTCCGCAAGCTGATCCTGGAAAAGCGCATGCTCTCTTCTGCCCGTACCGGGACACCGGCCGATGAGAATTGATCTCAGGGGTTGCCGGATGATCCCGGCGGGAACGATATAATCCTTCGAAGAACCTGTCATGACGTTCCGCCTGGCCCGACCCGAAGAATACGCGCGCTTGCGCGAAATGATTATCTCGAGCTTTGAACCGATTACCTGGTACAAAACCCTTGATGAAAGATATGGGCCGCTGAACGGCTGCGATTGGCGGGAGCGCTGGGAGCAGCGGTTGGACCACATCTTCGATTCGCAGATCATACTCGCCGGCGAAGTGGATGGCGAGATTGTGGCCGTGGCTACGGGGACAGTGGACGAACGCACCAGGCTTGGCTTCATCGACTTGCTTGGCGTCGATGTCCGGTTTCAGGGAAAGGGTTATGGCCGTTTGATGCTGCGCGGCATGCTTGACTATTTCCGGTCTCGTGGAATGGAGTACGCCAACCTCGAATGCCTCATGGATAACAGCAGAGGCAATGCGCTCTATGCCAGCGAGGGCTGGGAAACGGTGGCCAGTTCCCATCGTTGGTTCCGGAGAATCTAAGCCGTCCGCCCGGACTCGCTTGAGGTTGGGATGGGCATCTAGCGTTCCGAGGCTATTTCGTCCACCCGCCCCTTCCGCTTACATTCGTATTAATCGTTCAAGACAATACGTGGTAGTTTGTCCCGTGGCGCGTTCGCACAGATGGCGAGCGGACGCGCCAATCTCTCCCCTCCCTCCCGCTTGTTTTCGAGCACCCGAAAACAGTCTGATGACATCGCAAGTGGATTGACTCGGTCTTGTATTGCTCGTACCGCGGCCGGGTCGTACGGCACCAGGAAGAGGTCGAAACCCTGCCCCCGGCCTCTGTCCCATCTCGCCCTACAGCGGCACGTCGACGAACGTGAGAATTTCCTGAAGAATACGGTCCGTCAGGTCGTGCACCCGTTGCGTCGGGGCGAGGCGGTGGTTGACCACTACGCGATGCGCGAAGACGGGACAGACAAGGCGCTTCACGTCGTCGGGTATCGCGTAGTCCCGGCCCTCCAGCAGCGCAAGTGCCTGCGTCGCGCGGAACAGGGCTTGCGCCCCTCGAGGGCTGACACCCAGCGTCAGGGATTCGTGTTCGCGCGTCTTTTTGACGACGGCGAGCATGTAATCCACAAGCGAGTCATCCACGCGCACCTGCGGAGCGAGATTTTGAATTTCCACCACTTCCTCGCCGGTCACGATAGCGCGAAGTTCCGCCGGCATCCGCGCCCCGTCCCGCAGGATTTCGCGCTCGCTGGCCGAATCGGGATACCCCATCCGCAAACGCATCAGGAATCGATCGAGTTGTGATTCGGGCAAAGGATACGTGCCGTGATGCTCGGCCGGATTCTGTGTGGCGATCACCATGAACGGCTCCGCCAGCGGATAGGACCGGCCGTCGATGGTGATTTGCCGCTCATTCATCGCCTCGAGCAGGGCGGACTGCGTTTTCGGCGTGGCGCGATTGATTTCGTCGCCTAACAGGAAATTCGTGAAAATAGGACCTGGTTTAAACTCGAATTCCGCCGTATGCGCATTATACACAGTCACTCCGAGCACATCGCTCGGCAACATGTCGGAAGTGAACTGCAGGCGGTGAAAGGAAGAATGCACCGAGCGCGCAAGCGCATGCGCGAGCGTTGTCTTTCCCACTCCCGGGACGTCTTCGATCAGCAGATGGCCCTTGGCAATGAGGCAGACGAGGCTGAGGCGTAACACTTCCGCCTTGCCCCGGATCGCCGTTCCCAGGGCGTCTTCGACTTCCCCGATGCGGGAGATGGCCCTCGCGAAGGAATTGGCGGCCGCCGGGGCATCCATGATTTCCCGCGGGCTCATTTCCTTAGTGTAGCCGGGCCGGAAGTGCTTTGGGGAGTTGCAGCTTCGAGCAGCATATAGGTGACAATAGCGAACCCAACGGAGTTTTTCCCCTCATCCCGAATGTCGACGCTGCCAATCACCAGATGGCTGCCGATGCGCAGCAGGCGTGAGCGCGCCGCCACTCTGCCGGCGGAGATCGGGCGAAAATAGTTGATCTTCAATTCCACCGTCGTCGCCTGGCGCGTTCCGCCAAAATGATGCATGATGGCCATGCCTACCGCGACATCGGCGATCGTGGCGGTCACGCCTCCATGCAGCACGCCCGCTCCGTTGAGCAAGTCGTCTCGCATCGGGATTTCGATGGTTACTCCATCTTTGTGAACTTTGGTGATGTGGATCCCCACGCTGCGATTAAAAGGCATCTTATGCAGCAGCGCGCGCAACTGGCGGAGGGTGAGTTTGGGCGGGTGCATCAAAACTATTCTGAACCGGCGATGGAGGATTGGTCCAACTCGTGTAGGAATTGGGATTTCATGCGCCAGTCCGGCGTCACGCGTACGAACAGTTCCAGGTAGATCTTACGCTCGAGCAGGGGTTCGATTTCGAGGCGGGCCTCCATGCCGATCTGCTTCAACATCGAACCCTTCCGTCCGATGACGATGCTCTTCTGGCCGTCGCGCTCCACATGGATGGTGGCCAGAATCTTGGTGAGAGTCGAGCCGTCCTTGCGCGGCTCTTCCGCCCACGTGTCGATGATCACCGCCACCGAGTGCGGAACTTCTTCCCGAGTGAGATGCAGAATCTTCTCCCGGATCAGTTCGGCAGCCAGAAAGCGCTCCGGATGGCTGGTCAGATAATCCGGCGGATACAGCGGAGGGCCTTCCGGGAGTTTGTCCACGATAGCCGCGCGAAGAACGTCGAGTCCGTCTCCCGTAAGTCCGGAAACAGGAATCATCTCCGCCCAGTTGTACCGCGAGGCATACTGCTCGAGCACCGGGAGCATGGCGGCTTTGTTCTCGAGAAGGTCAATCTTGTTCAGCGCCAGGATCACCGGCGTGCGAACGTCCTTCAGCCACGCGATGGCCTGTTCGTCCGCTGTTGCCGGCGGATGAGTGGCTTCGGCGACAAACAGGATGAGGTCGCGGCCTTCGAGCGCTTCGCGGATCTTCTCGATCATCCGTTTGTGCAGCAGCGTTTTCGGCTCGTGAATCCCCGGCGTGTCGAGAAACACCACCTGCGCCTCGGGCAGGGTCATCACGCCCTGGATAATGGTGCGGGTGGTCTGCGGCTTGTCCGCCACGATCGCCAGCTTCGTCCCGATGAGCGCGTTCATGAGAGTGGATTTGCCGGCGTTCGGCCGCCCGATGAGGGAGACCAGGCCGGAGGAATGTTTGGGAGACTGTGTCATTCTGGATGGCCGTTCGATTTCTGGATGCGGACTCGTTCCACTCGCCGGTCGTCGCTTTGCACCACCTCGAGCCGGATGCCCTGACGGTCCACGCATTCGCCCGGTTTCGGAACATGGCCGAGCCATTCCGTAACCAGTCCGCCCACGGTGGTGGCTTCGGTCTCTTCTTCCGGAGTGAAGTCGAGGAGATGTTTGAGGTTATCCAGGTCGAAACTTCCCGCCACCAGGTATGCGCCGCTGGGTTCGGGAACCGCGTCGACGCCGGGTTCGTGCTCATCGCGTACTTCACCGATGATCTCCTCCACCAGATCCTCCATTGTCGCGATGCCGGCTGTATTGCCGTATTCGTCGACAACGCCCACCATGTGCACGCTGTCCCGCTGCATCTCGCGCAACAGATCCGTCACCGGCTTGGTTTCCGGCACGCAGCGCATCGGCCGCATGATGGAGCGCACATCCCGGCCCGCGCGCTGCTGCGCGTCCAGTTCGAACATGTCGCGGACGTGGGCAAAGCCGATCAGGTTGTCGATGGTCCCCGAGTAGACAGGAATTCGCGAATACTGCTCATTGATGACCAGCGCGCGTAACTCCTCCAGCGAGCAGCCGGCGGAAACGGCGACAATATTCGGCCGCGGCGTCATCACCTCCCGAACGGTCTTGTCCCCAAAGGCGACTACCGATTGGATCAGGCGGCTGTCGGTTTCCTCGAGGATTCCTTCTTCCTTGCCGGCCTCGATCAGCGCCTCGATGTGCTCTTCGGCCGTCGGAGTTTCCTCGTGCTGGCGCGCGTTATCTCCAAGGTCGGCCAGGCTCTGTATGAAGTCCAGCATCGCCGTGATGGGCTTCGAGCAGAGTGCGAACAGGCGCAGAACCGGCAGGAAGGGCAGCATCCAATGCCCGCCGGTGTGCCGGTAGAGGAACCGCGGAGCCACATAGCTTGTGGATAGCATCAGGAAGCTGGTGAGAAGAAAGGCCTCGATGACCGCGCGCCACATCGGACGCTGGGCCATCAGAGTAAGCGCCATGGCGAAGATGGCGAGCGCCACCAGACCAAAGTGACGCACCAGGCTGAAGGTGAGAGCCCCGTCCTCGGCATCCAGCCCAATCTTGTCCTGCAGCGTCTCCTTGTAAAACTCCAGCGAAGGCAACTCGCGTGCCTTGATCCTCAGGGATTCCCGGCACAGCAGATGAATGAAGCTGACCACCACCACCACCAGGCTCACCGCCGTCAGGGCCAGCAGAAGCAGGACGATCATTTGTGTTTCCTCGCCCGCGCAATGAGCCCGCGGGGCAGGTTGAGCTTCCGCCGCCACGCGGATTCGGCTCGAGCCATCCCGCCGCGGTCGCTTTCATGATCCATTCCCAGCAGGTGCAGCGCTCCATGGAGCATCAGGATCTCGATTTCCTCCTCCATCGTGTGTCCGAATGCCGCGGCTTGGTTCGCGGCTCGCTCGACGGAGATGGCGATGTCTCCCAACTGGGCCTGCGTTCCCGCGGCCGGGAACGAGAGGACGTCGGTGGGGTAGTCCTGCCCCAGAAAGTCGCGGTTGAGCTGTTGCAGCCGCGCGTCCGTGGTAACCAGACAGGTAAATGCTCCCCCGGTCACTTCCTGAGCCAGACGTCTCTGGAAGCCACGCAGACGCTTCCGGTCCAGGCCCTTGGGGCAACGTTCAAATAAGGTACTGCCGCCGTCGGGAGACATGGGAGGGAAATCATTCCGCCGCGGGCGCGGCGGGTGGTTCCGGCTCTGCCAACTTCAACGTGAGTTGGCGCGCGGCGTTGGCTTCCTGGAATTTCTCGTATGCCTTCACGATCTTCTGTACCAGCGTGTGGCGAACCACGTCCCGTTCGTCGAAGTGCACGAAGCTGATGCCCTCAATGCCCCGAAGCACTTCCGTGGCTTCCAGCAGCCCACTGCGCCGCGTGCTCGGTAAATCGATCTGGGTGAGATCGCCCGTGACGACGGTCTTTGAATTGAAACCCTGACGCGTGAGCACCATCTTCATCTGCTCGGCGGTGCAGTTCTGGGCCTCATCCAGGATGATAAAGCTATCATTCAGAGTCCGGCCGCGCATGAATGCCAGGGGAGCCACTTCGATCGTCGAACGCTCCATCAGTTTCTCTACCTTTTCGGCGTCCATCATGTCATAAATGGCGTCGTAAAGGGGGCGCAGATAGGGGTCCACTTTTTCCTGCAGCGTACCGGGGAGGAATCCAAGCCGCTCCCCCGCCTCAACCGCCGGACGCGTAAGAATGAGCCGGCTCACCCGCTTGCTGAGCAGCGCCGCCACCGCCATCGCTACCGCCAGGTAGGTCTTCCCCGTTCCCGCCGGTCCAATTCCAAACACCAGGTCATTGCGTTCGATGGCTTCCACGTAGCGCTGCTGGTTGATCGATTTCGGAGCCAGCACTTTTTTCCCGAAGGAGCGCTGGCGCCCGCTCTCCACCAGGCTGCGCAGGCTGACAAGGGAATCCCCCGTCACCACGCGCAAATAGCTGTTCAATGTCCCGTTAGCGAAGACGACTCCTTCGCTGACAAGCTGGACATAGTCCTCGAGAATATCTTCGGCGCGCTTTACGTTTTCCTGCTCGCCCTCAATCTCCAGGCAATCGTTTCGTAGGGAGGTGCGCACACCAAGGCCGGATTCGAGAACTCGTATGTTTTCGTCACGAGTCCCGAAGAGTGATTCAATACCGCGTGTGATCGGAACGCTGACTTTCATGCGTTACGGAATAGTTCCACCTGAGGGAAGGTTGTGGAAGGACAGATGCGCGGCTTTGTCTTGTACACAGATGATCCGCGGGCGCGGAACGAATTCTCGCATCTGCCGCCAGTATACCACAAGGGGAAAAGTTGCAACGGCTCCTGCAATCCCAGGGCGGCCTCCGCTCTATCGCCGGGTAGGCGACGCTCGCCATCCCCTATTCCCACGCTCCGGATGTCCGCCACAATACACTCAAAACAAATCCTTTGTAGATTGTTATCGTTATGATGTACACTTGTTCAACAAGAGGTTGCTGGAGAGCCATCTCACCTCAAAGACCTCGGCAGTTCACCAGGCTAACTTGTTCACGCCGCTCCCCCGGCGTGAAACCGGTTCCATGAAGATGGCCAGAAGGTAATCTTTATCGGAAAGCTAATCGGAAGGAATTTGTCATGAACGCGACACTGCTCATTGTCCTGCTCGTTGGATTCCCCGTTGTTAGTTTTGGCTACACAGACCCGGGCACCGGGATTTTCCTTCTTCAATCCCTGATCGCCGGAAGTCTGGGCATCATCTACTCATGCCGCAAGGCCATTTCCCGTCTCTTGTTCCGCCAGGCGGAAGAACCTGTTCAGAAATCCGGCCAAACCCCTGAGCAGCAGTGAGGACGGTTTCATTCCGCGATCCGGACGGATTCATTTTTCCGCTCGATGAGAAAATCTGCCGGGTGGTGTCCGTGGAAGCCGCTGGGCGCCTTCTTTCTTATCTCGACAAGGCGGAATGCCGTAGTCTCATCGAACAGGGCAAGTTGGTATGGACGAAGCGGGCGAGCGCTGAAACTGCCGCGGGCGTTCTTGAATCAGGTGATCCCCAGATTGAGGACCGCAAGACGCGATCCTCTGTCGAAGTACTCGAACACGAGAATGTCTGGTTTCCGAGCTATCCCACCGAATGGCCCGCGGGGATGCTTCGTGAGGCCGCTCTGACAACTCTTGACCTGACCCAGGCGCTGCTTCCTTGTGGATTAGGACTCAAGGACGCAACGCCATGGAACGTTCTCTTTCGAGGGCCTCGCCCGGTGTGGGTTGACACCCTTTCGCTGGAGGAACGCGATCCGGGCGATAGCATCTGGCTCCCTCTGGCGCAATTTCTCGAGACTTTTCTCTACCCGTTGTGGATCGCCCAACGTTCCGCCATCGCTCCCCACGAACTGTTTCTCCTCCATCGCAACGGTGTCCCGGTGGAGATTGCATGGAAGAGCCTGGGAATTACGGGCCGCCTTCGTCCGGCCGCTTTCCACTGGTTGACACTGCCTCACTTGCTGGCCCGGTTGGCTCCGAAGCCGAAGTATTCGAAAGATCGTAAGCTGTCAGACCCGTCTTCTGCTCGCGAAGTGCTCCGGCGGATGTTCGCTTCTCTACGCCGCGCGGTGGAGAAAACGACGCCACATTCGAGTACCGCTACCCACTGGAACGACTACAGCGTGAAATGCCATTATGAAGAGCGGGACCGGCAACTCAAGCGCGATTTTGTCCACGGCGTATTGAAGACCTGGAAGTGCGGCCGGGTTCTTGACATTGGCTGCAATGATGGAGAGTATTCGGAAATGGCCGCCCGCCTGGGGCATGAGGTGGTAGCCGTCGATGCCGATGCCGGGGTCATCCACCGGCTCTGGTTGCGCTCATGCGAACATGACCTTGCCATCCTGCCTCTCATCGGGAATGTCGCGAATCCCACTCCGGGCTCCGGATGGCGGAATGCCGAATCCAAAAGCTTTCTCGCCCGCTGCGTTGGCCGCTTTGACGGTGTGATGGCCCTGGCCCTGCTCCACCATCTTACGATCACCGAGCGAGTCCCTCTGGCAATGGTGCTGGACTTGATCGCCGGCTTCACGCGTCATTCCGCAATCGTCGAATATGTGAGCCCGGACGATCCGATGTATCAGCAATTGCTTCGTGGGCGCGATCACTTGCATCGCGGAGATTCGCGCCATGCCTTCGAGGCCGCCGCCCAACAGCGCTTCGAGATCGCGGCCAGTTTGCCCCTGCCGGCGAATCGCCGCTTTCTCTACCATCTGGTTCGTAAAGGCAAATAGGCGGCCATGCGGGAAGAAGCAATCCGGTTCCTCAAGTGCCTGAGCGCGGCGAATCTGTGTTATTTCCGTATTTGGGCCGAACTCTTCTCATGGGCGTCGCCGCCCAGCCTTTTCTTCCGCCGCTTCGGTCCGCCTCCCACGTGGTACTACTCGGCCATCTTCAACGTTCTCATTTTGGCCGTGGTTCTGTACGTCTTCGCCAGGAAACGTTGGCGGTTGGCCTTTGCCCTGGTGGCTTGTGTCATCGCCAAGGAAGTTGTCTTTACGATTCTCAAGGTCGAGGGCGGACTCGGCGGTAGTGTGGCCGTTTTCTTTTACAGCCTTCCGAGAGTCGTTCTGGCGGCGGGACTGGCGGTAGCGGCGCTCTCCTTCGCATTGCTGTTCCTTCGCTGGTCCCCAAAATTGCAATCCAGATTCGGCTCTTTCCTCTTCGCCATGTCCTCCCTGATACCTCTCACTTTTGGTAACGCAATCTTTCGCGCCCATCAGGACCCGGTACTCCGCGCTCCCCTCCCCCGGCAACCCCCATCCCATCATGTGGCCGCGCGCCGCGTCGTGTGGATCGTATTCGATGAAATGGATGAACGGATCGCTTTTTCGCGGCGCGCATCACAATTCAGCCTCCCGAATCTCGACCGCTTTCGCGCCGAAGCGCAGGTTGCCACCCATGCGCGCAGTCCCTCCGATGCCACCATTGTGTCCATTCCCTCCCTGCTCATCGGCAAACTCGTGAGTTCTGACCGTCCCTTGAACGTCAAGAGACTCGAGGTTACCTTTGCCGGATCCCACCAGAAAGGCGACCTGGGGCAGGTTCCCGATGTCTTTTCCAGGACGCGGGAGCATGGACTCCGGAGCGGCATCACGGGCTGGTATGTCCCCTACTGCCGAATCTTTGAAGACAGGGTGGATGACTGTGTCTGGTGGCCGATGAACCGCCAGATCAACTCGTATGGGTCCACCTTGCCCCAATCCTTGTGGAATCAGCCGCGGAGTCTGTTCGAAACAAGCCTCTACTCCCTTTTTGGACCATCTCTGGCAGTGTTGGCTCAGGTGCGCACGGTGAATGAAATGATTGCCGAGGCGGCGGCCATGGCTGCTCGCAAAGATCTGAATCTTGTCTTCTGCCATTTCCCCGTTCCTCATCCACCATTCGTCTATGATTCATCGAAGCGTTCCCTTACCTCCTATACAACCCATTCGCGCGGCTACCTGGACAATCTGCAGCTTGCCGACCACATCTTTTCCAGGATCCGCGACGCTATGGAGCGCGCCGGCGTGTGGGACGACACGGCGGTGCTCATCACTGCCGATCATGGCTTCCGCCATTCCCCCTCACTGGGATATCCGGCTGAAACGAGGCATGTCCCGTGGATGATGAAGTGGCCGCGCAACAGCGAAGCCGGAACGATCGGCTCCCCGTTTGAAAGCGTCGGAACCGCGGATGTGTTGCTCGAGTTTCTGACTTCGGGCAAAATCGGCGCCGTGGACCGGATCGTGTCGAACCAGTGAGCGCACCCATACCGGCGGATCGGCATCCGTGGGCGTGCCTCACTGACTGGTATTCTAGTGCTTGGCTAAATGCCATGAGCATTCTCATCGAGGAGACAAAGCTGTATGAAAGGCGTCGTACTTGCCGGAGGCACGGGGAGCCGTTTGTTCCCTCTTACGAAAATCACCAATAAACACCTCCTGCCCATCTTCAACAAACCGATGATCTACTACCCCATCCAGACCCTCGTGGATGCGGGGATTCACGACATCCTCATCGTCACCGGCGGCCGTAACTCGGGCGATTTTCTGCGTCTCCTCGGCAATGGCAAAGAGTTCGGATTGAAACATCTGAACTACACCTATCAGGAAGGGGAAGGCGGTATCGCCGATGCGCTCAACCTCGCGGAACACTTCGCCGACGGCCAGAAGATCTGCGTCGTGTTGGGGGACAACATCATCGAGGGCAGTATTCGCAAAGCGGCCGATGCCTTCCGCGCCCAGGAACGAGGAGCCAGAATCCTGCTCAAGGAGGTGACCGACGCCGAACGTTTCGGCGTGGCGGAAATGCAGGGCGGCCGCATCATCGGTATCGAGGAAAAACCTCGCCATCCCAAGTCGAATTACGCAGTCACCGGCATCTACATGTATGACGAGACGGTCTTTGAGAAAATCCGCCTGTTGGTGCCCTCCCGCCGCGGAGAACTCGAGATCACCGATGTCAACAACGCTTACATCCGCGAAGGCACTCTCAGCTATTCCTTTCTCGAAGGCTGGTGGACCGATGCCGGAACCTTCGAATCCTTGCGCCGCGCGACGAATCTCGTCGCGGAGACCGAGGAACTGCGCGACGCGAAGTTGATCCAGCAGGCGGCTGCCGACGCCGAATAGAAACACGCCTTGGAGATCTCATGAAGCTACTGGTTACCGGAGGCGCCGGGTTCATCGGCTCCGCGTTCGTTCGGCTCGTCTTGAAGGAGCATCCCCGCTTTACGGTAGTGAATCTCGACAAATTAACCTATGCGGGTAATCTCGAGAATCTGGCCGCCGTGGCGGAATCCCCGAACTACCGCTTCGTCAAAGGGGATATTGCCGGCGGAGAAGCGATGCGGGAACTGTTCGCCCAAGAGAAGCCGGATGCGGTGGTTCATTTCGCGGCGGAGAGCCACGTGGACCGCAGCATCCTTTCTCCCGAACCCGTGGTTCGGACCAATTTCAACGGCACGTTCTGTCTTCTCGAAGCCGCTCGCCGGAATGGCATTGGCCGGTTCCTCCATGTGTCCACCGATGAGGTCTATGGAAGCCTCGAAGAACCGCATGAAGCCGATGAGAACTATCCCCTGAATCCGTCAAGCCCCTATTCGGCCTCCAAGGCAGGCTCCGATCTGCTGGCCTTGAGCTATCACACTACATACAAGCTTCCTGTCACCGTCACCCGCGCCTCCAACAACTACGGCCCCTTTCAGTTTCCCGAGAAGCTGATTCCTCTGATGATTTCCAACGCCCTCGAAAACAAGCCGCTCCCCATCTATGGCGATGGAATGCAGGTGCGCGACTGGCTCTTTGTCGAAGACCATTGCCGGGCGCTGCTGGCCGTGCTCGAAAAGGGGCGTAACGGTCAAATCTACAACATCGGCGGAAGCCTTGCCCTTCCCAACCGCGAAGTGGTGCGGCGCATCCTCACGGCAACGGGCAAGCCCGCCAGTCTCATGACCACGGTGACCGACCGGCCCGGCCATGACCGCCGCTACGCCCTCAGCAGCGCCAAACTGCGGCAGGAAACCGGATGGGCTCCCCAAGTGTCCTTCGAAGAAGGGTTGCCCCTCACCGTCCGCTGGTATCAGGACAATGCCGGCTGGGTGCGCCGCGTGAAGAGCGGAGAGTACCAGCAGTATTACGAGCGTAACTACGCCAACCGCTGATCCCGCGGCGCCTCGCCTCTACTTTTTCCTGCTATTGCGGATCTCTTCGAGCCGGCGCTTCAGATACTGCTGATACTCTTTCTTCAACTCCGGATCCCGCGGACTTCCGTAGATCTCGCTCGACTTGTACTTGCCCTCATCGAACTTCTTCCGCGTCCATTCGTCATGGATGTGCGTCTCGTCGGCGCGATCGAGCACCTGTTCCACCAGTTGCGGGGGAATGAAGTATATACCTTCCCGGTCTCCCACCACCAGGTCTCCAGGCATCACGGTCACGCCGCCGATCCGTACCGGGATGTTGATGCCTGTCAGCATCACTTCCCCAATCGGCGTAGGATCCGCGGCGCGGAAATACGCCGGCATGTCCATGCTGGCGATGCCGTTGAGGTCCCTGATGCTGCCCTCCACCACCAGCCCGCCCCCATGGGTCGCCTTCATGACGTAGTAGAACAGGTTGTCGCCCACCATCGTTCCATTCACCTTCTTGCCGAACAGATCCACCACCAGGATGTCGCCCGGACGAAGCATGTCGATGGCTGTCTGATTCTTGAGCCGCTCGAGTCCCTTGGCCTTGGCCTTCGCCTGCGCGACATCATCCACATCCGGCCGCACGGGCATGAACTGTACGGTAAAAGCCCGGCCTACCATCGTCTTGCCGGGATGCAGAATGCGGAATCCGTCCACATACTGGTTGCGGAATCCCTTGCCTGGCAGTACTGCCCAGATCTCCTCTGACGATAGTTCCTTGGCCCGTTCCATCATCGAGTCCGGCACGTTCGGCCGCCCGTCGTCAAGACGGTCGAACGGATTGTGCGACGTGTAGTCGATCAGATCCTGTTTCGTGAATTGAAAAAGCTGAGCTTTGGCGGCATCGGCTCCCAGCAGAGCCGCTGCGCACAGTCCTGCTAAGAGGTAGTTGCGGTTTGGAATCATCTTCTGTCTCCTGTCGGCATATATGAGTGCTGCGTTGGCGCGACGTAGGTCCAACACGGCAATTGTATTGTAGTTTTGCCTGCAAAGGAGATCGGCCCCTGGCGGGAGAGGGTGGATGGGCCATTCACGAATCCAGCTTCCATGTCGCGCTACCCCTCAGCCGGACAATTTCCAGCCTGACTTTTCCTCCGGCGCGAGTTTGACGGCGGAAACGTCAGTTTTACGGGGCATCGAACCTGGGTGCGCGGTAGGCCCACCCACCCTTCTTTCTCGTCAATGGATCCGCTGTTTACGAATCCTGGAGACGGCTTGCAACAGGCGCTTGTGATTCGTTCACCAACATCCGCTTCTGCTTCCGCCTCCCTTCACTTAGTAACGCGCAATCGGCCAGGTGCAACCCATCAGTCTTTTTCAACCGATGCCGTTGCCGGAACCTGTTCATTCAGTTCAACACGGCATAGAGCGATGTCCGTTTGGCCGCGATCCGGAGAATGTGGATGAACTCCTCCGCCTCGCGGTACTTTCCGCGGCACTGTGTGCATCCGGACAAATGTCTGGCCACCAGTTCCCGCCGCGACTCCGGCAGGTCGTTCAGAGCGTGCAATCCCAGTGCCTCTTCGTTGACGTGGCGCTGCTTCGTAAAAATCCGCATGTTCTTGTCCCTCGCTTCCATCAAATTCCTGCATGGATCTCAACGGTTTCTCAAGCATGCGTTACCGCATACGAAAGGATAGGAATTCTAGCCAAGTCGAACAATCGGTCTTTCGTACCAGAAATTTGCTAGAGCCGAAGTGCCATTCTCTAAGGCCTTTGACTTAAGGGAGACGGCTCATGTGTAGACCGCCCTAATGAAGCGCCTCCCGGCAAATCAGTGCGACAATAGCTAAAGGTAGAAGCGTGGCTATCCGAGCGCGAGTTCCTAAACAACCCCCATTCACCCGCTTTCTCTTCCACCCCGCAGGCCGGGTCCTCCTCGCCCTCAGCGCAATGGCGTTGACTTTGGGGATGTCCGTCTTCCTGTTTTTCTATTTCAAATACGCGCGTCTCATCGATGAAAAGCTCAGTGCGGGCCCGTTTACCAACACCTCCATGGTTTTCGGCGCCCCCCGTCTCGTGACTCTCGGGGATGAGGCCACGCCCGCGGAGATCGTTGCCGCGCTCCGCGCCAGCGGTTACAACGAGTCCCGCGCCACGCGCATGGGCGCCTACACCATGCGCCCCGATTCCCTGGAAATCTATCCCGGCCCGGATTCCTACTTCAAGCAGGAGGCGGCTGTCCTCAAGTTCCAGGAAGGGAAGGTGTCGCAGATCATCTCCCTTCGCGACAACACCGAGCGCACGCAATACACCCTCGAGCCCGAACTGATCACCAATCTCTTCGACCGCAACCGCGAGAAACGCCGCCTGGTTCGTTTCCAGGACATCCCGCCATTGCTGGTCCATGCCGTCATATCCGCCGAGGACAAGCGCTTTTTCCAGCATGCCGGTTTTGATCCGCTGCGCATCCTCAAAGCCGTCTACGTGGACGTGCGCGAAGGCTATCGCGCGCAGGGAGCCTCCACTCTGAGCATGCAGGTGGCTCGCATGTTCTGGCTCGATCAGCAGAAGACCTTCAACCGCAAAGCCGCCGAAGTGCTCATCACGATGGAGCTCGAGCGCAAACTCACCAAGGAACAGATTTTCGAGTACTACGCCAACCAGGTGGACCTCGGCCGGCGCGGCAGTTTCGCCATCCGCGGCTTCGGTGAAGCGTCGCTCGCCTACTTCGGCAAAGACCTCAGCCAGTTAACCATCGCCGAGGCCGCAACCCTCGCCGGTCTCATCCAACGCCCGAGTTTCACCAATCCCTACCGCTGGCCGGACCGCGCCGTAGCCCGGCGAAACATAATCCTCTCCCTCATGCGCGATAACGGCTATATCAACGACCGCGAATACGCCGTCGCTCAGGCGACCCCGCTGGTATTGGCGAAAGGCGGCGTCGAGTCCACCGATGCGCCTTACTTCGTTGATATCGTCAATGATGACCTGCAGGATCGCTTTCAGGATCACGATTTCCAGAGTCATACCTACCGCGTCTACAGCACACTCGATATGAACCTCCAGCGCGAGGCTGCCGAGGCGGTGCGATCAGGAATGAAGGAAGTGGATGAACGGCTGAAGCGGCGCTTCAAGGGCTACGGCGCCGCCATACCGGACGCGCAGGTGGCTCTGGTCGCCCTCGATGCGCACACCGGCGAGGTCAAGGCGCTCGTCGGAGGACGGAACTACGGCGTCAGCCAGTTGAACCACGTCCTGGCGAAACGTCAGCCAGGATCTTCCTTCAAGCCTTTTGTCTATGCCGCGGCATTGAATACGGCACTCAGCGGCGCCGGCGCCCCCATCACCGCCGTCACCCACGTGTTGGATGAGCCCACCACCTTCTGGTTCGATGGGAAACCCTACGAACCCCATAACCACTACCGCGATTTCTACGGGTCGGTTACTCTGCGTCAGGCGCTCGCGAAATCCATGAATATCCCGGCTGTGAAAGTGGCGGAAATGGCCGGCTATGAGAATGTTGCCCGGCTCGCGCGAAACGCCGGGCTCGGTTCAGCCATCCACCCGACGCCCGCCATAGCCCTGGGAGCCTACGAGGTGACCCCTCTCGATATCGCCGGAGCTTACACCATCTTCTCCAACCACGGCATCTACGAAAAGCCGTACTATGTGAAAAGCATCCGCGATGACCGCGGGGATGTCATCTTCGATGCCAAGCCCACCCCGCGCCAGGTGCTCGATCCCCGCGTTGCCTATCTCGTCACTGACCTGATGGAAGAGGTCCTGCGGACCGGAACCGGCGCGGGCGTGCGCGGACGCGGTTTCGTTCTTCCGGCAGCCGGAAAGACCGGAACCTCCCATGACGGCTGGTTTGCCGGATTCACAAGCAAGCTCATCTGCGTGGTGTGGGTGGGATTCGACGACAACAGGGTATTGGAACTGGATGGCTCCTATTCGGCCCTTCCCATCTGGGCGGAGTTCATGAAGCGTGCCCACCAGTACCGCGAATATGCTTCCGTCCACGGCTTTGAGGCCCCCGACGGGATCGTCACCGTCGAAGTGGATCCGGCTACGGGTGAACTGGCTGCCCCGGGATGTCCCAACACCCGTGGCGAAGTGTTCATCGCCGGTTCGCAGCCTCAGGAGATCTGCCGTCTGCACGGCGGGCACGGAGCCACCACGCAGGTGGCGGGGTGGGAAAGCCCCGAACCGGCGCCTGCCCCCGCCGAAACCCCTTCCCCACGCGCGAATTCCGGGTTTCCCCGCCGCGTAGCCCAGGCAACTCCGGCGCCGCCGCAGGCGGAAGGCAAGCCTCCGCAGCCGGCCCCGCAGCCCCGCCATAAAGGCTTCTTCGGAAAGATCCGAGATATGTTTAAATAGGCTTAAGGCTGTAAAGGAGGCCGGCTATGGTAATTCCATGCCTGTTTCTGGTTCTTGGAGCCGCGTTCGCACAGAGCACGCAACCGGCTAATGAGAATCCATTGCTCCGGACGGCCGCCCATCCGGAGAATTCATCCACCCCTTCCAAGTCCGCTGTTTCCCCCGCTCCCCTGTCTCAGGAGATGCGTGGCGATATCTTCATGGCGCGGAAGATGTACCGCGAAGCCATCGAGGCATACCGCGACACCTTGGATCATTCCGCTATTCTCGAAAACAAGATCGGCATCGCCTACCACCAGATGCTGCTCCTCGATCAGGCGAGGAAGCAGTATGAGCACGCCATCAAGTTGAACCCCGGCTATTCGGAGGCAGTCAACAACCTCGGCGCCATCTACTACGCCAAGAAGAGTTATCGCAAAGCCGTCAAGTACTATAAGAAGGCCCTCAAGCTCGCCCCTTCCTCGGCTTCCATCTACAGCAACCTGGGCACTGCCTATTTTGCCCGCAAGAAGTACGATGACGCGTTTGCCGCCTATCAGAAAGCTCTCGAACTCGATCCGGAGGTCTTCGAGCATCGCGGCACGAACGGTGTGCTGTTGCAGGAGAGAAGCGTTCAGGAGCGCGCCAAGTTTCACTTCTACCTCGCCAAGACATACGCCAAGGCGGGCAATGCGGAGCGCGCTCTCCTCTACATGAGAAAAGCAATTGAAGAAGGCTTCAAGGACCGCAACAAGTTTGTGGAAGAGCCCGAGTTCGCGCCGCTTCGCGATCTGCCTGAGTTCCAGCAACTGATGGTGATGGAGACGCGTGTTCTGTAGGCGGGAACTTGCCTGCCTGCTGCTGGCGGCTGCGATTGTTTCTTCCTGTCACCGTGCCTCGCCCCAGCCTGTCATTCGCGTCGCGGTCATACCCTGGGAAAACCTATCCGGGCGCGAAACCATGGATTGGATCGGCCGGGTAGCGCCATACGAAATTTCGGCCCACACCATTGGCGGCCCGCGCAAGGTTTTCCTCACCGCCGCATCGGAGCGCGATTTCCTTCCCCTGCGCGCCCGTCAGGTGCTTTCCGGCTACTATGAAACCTCCGGCAACCTCCTGCGTGTACACATAACCTTGCGCGACCTCTCGACGTCGCGCAACCTGATGCAGTTCGAAGTGCGGAGTGCAAAGGCGGCGGACCTCTACCCCGCCGTTTGCGCGCGCCTTTCCGCCGGAACCGCTCCCTCTGACGTATCCAACCAGGCGGCGCTGGAGACCTTCGGCCGGGCTCTGCTGGCCTCCGAACCAGAGGCGAAACGCGATCTTCTCGCCCAGGCCTTGAAAGCGGATCCTCACTATGCGCCGGCCGCGGCATTGCTGGCCCAATTAAACAACGCCGCCGGCGATCCTCACGCTGCCGCCGCCATCCTCGAAACAGCACGCTCCGGACGCGCCGGCACTTGGACTTGGGCGCAGCTAACCCAGGAACTGGGCGCCATCCGCCGCGACCCGGACCTTGTTCTCAAGGGACTCGAAGCCTCCGCGAAACTCTCGCCTTCCAATGCCGATATCACCCGCGCGCTCGGCGAGTCACAGGTGCTCCGCCACCGCTATCCGGATGCGGTGAACTGGTTTCGCAAGACTGTCACCCTCGAACCCGGAGAGATTGCGTTTTGGAATCTGCTCGCCTATGCCCAAGCCTACGCGCGTGATTTCGCCGGCGCTCGTGCCAGCGCGGAGCAGTACCGGAAACTGGCTCCCGCCGATCCCAACGCCTGGGATACCACGGGCGAGGTGGAATGGTATGCCGGCAACTTTGCCGCCGCGGAGAAGGCATTCCTCGAGGCCCAGCTAAAGCAGCCTCTCTTTCTCGGCGGCCTCGAATTTTCCAAGGCCGCGTTCTCCCGATTCCTGGCGGGTGACCTGGCAGGCGCGGACCAAACCTTCCACCGTTATCTGGAAACCCGCCGCGCTCTCAAGGATCCGCTCGCGGACTTGCGCGAAGCGCACTGGTGGTTCCTCACCGCGCGCCGCGCCAAGGCCCTCGATCGCCTTTCCACGCTCGCACGGGCCGGAGACGACGCCGGATCGCGCGCCGGGCTCTTCCATGCTCTGTGCCTGCTCGAGGAAGGGAAGTCTTCCGATGCGCTCGCGGCGGCCGGGAGCGCCGCAAGGAAAGCGGCAAGTCCCGCGGTTCGCACCACTGCGGATTTGATTGCTCTCCTCGCCGGACCCCCTGCTTCCGCCGATGAATGGCGGTCCCGCGTGGACCGCGCATTCCCTCCCACCGTCCCCGCTTCCCTTCGCCGCCAGGTGCTCATCTACGCCCTGGTTCTCGGCAAGCATTCTGCTCCCGCCGCGAAACTGCTCGAAAGCGCCTACGCCGGGACTTCGCCGGCCTCTGCCGATGAGACCAGAATGCTGCTCGGTCAGGCGCTCCTGGCCATGGGCAACAAACAGCGGGCGGCCGAATTGCTGGCGAATTACCCGCTGCCTCCCCAACCCGGCGAGGCGCTGTTCGCCACCCTCTACTTCCCCGCCTTCCTCGAATGGCGCAAGGCCGCGGGATTACCTGCGATCGCTCTCAGCCGTCTGGCGTCAGCCCTCAGCTTCAGCGATGAGCCAAGCCTGCTTGGCCGGCCCCGGCAAAGCCGGTGGCCAGGCTGAAAGCTGATGGCCTGAAGACCGCGCTAACCCGCCGCGACGCGAGCATCGTGCTGCTCAGCTTTGTCGATAACTTAACGATAAGGCAAGTATGCCCCGCTTCCGCTTTCTTCCGTCTCTGGTGCTGTTGGTGTTCGCGGGCGCTGGTACGTCTGCGGCTGAAGACCCAGAACGGCTTCCCGCGGCGTCCACATCCGGAGCCGGTGATCTCGCATCGATGGACCTGGATCAACTCCTGTCGACGCCCGTCACTACGGTCCGGCGTACAGAAGAGAGCCTGGGCCGGGCCGCCGGCGCGGTCTATGTGATCACGCAGAAGGAACTGCGGCGCTCCGGGTGACCAGCATACCGGAAGCGTTGCGGTTGGTTCCGGGGGTACAAGTACAACGGGTCGGATTATCAACCTGGGCCATCAGTGCCCGGGGATTCAACAATGTATATGCCAACAAGCTATTGGTGATGATCGACGGGCGCTCGGTCTACTCGCCCGTGGTCGGAGGCGTGTTCTGGGACAGCCAGGATACCCTCATCGAAGATATTGACCGCATCGAGGTCTTACGCGGACCGGGGGCGGCGATGTGGGGCGCTAACGCCGTCAACGGTGTCATCAACATCATCACCAAACCCGCGGTCCGGACCCAAGGCGCTCTGGTCACCATCGGCTCCGGATCCGAGGACGAAGCGGTCATTGGATTCAGGCAAGGGATTGCTGCTGGAAAACAGGGCTATTTCCGGGTTTACGGGCAGGAAAAACTTCGCTCCGGCGCCGCGACCGCGGACCCGCGATTCGGCGACAGCCGCTGGAGTATGACTCAGGCGGGCTTCCGCGGCGATTGGACCCTGCGCGACTCGGACGCCTTGACGGTTCAAGGCGACGTCTACCGCAGTGGCATACGATCGTACGGTTTCATCAAGACGCTGACGCCGCCCTTCGGCAGCATGGAACTGGACCGGGCGGAGACATGGGGCGGGAACCTGAATGCGCGCTGGGAGCACAGCCACCGGGACGGAGGCCTGAGCGTAATCCAGACCTACTTCGACAGCGTCCAAAAAGGCAGCGTGCTGATTAACGTCGGGGTCCAAACCGGCGACATCGAGTATCAGTACCGCCGCCCCGCAATCAGGCGGCATGAACTTTCGCTCGGTCTCGGCGCGCGGATGATCGCCGACCAGTATCAAGGCTCGAAATTCATCAATGTTGTCCCGGCCGGCGACCGGTACGGCATGCAGCACATCACTCTCGAAGACGACTACGGCGTGATTCCCGACCGGGTGACGCTCAGCGCCGCGGCGCGGTTCGAGCACAACAGCTTTACCGGGTGGACGGTTCAGCCGACGCTCCGTTTGCTCTATACGCCTGACAAGAAGCACTCGTGGTGGGGCGCCCTGTCGCGTTCGGTGCGGACTCCCTCACGAGGGGAACTCGGCGGGAGCGTGCTGGCTGACGTGATCCCTACCCAGACAATCCCGATAGCAGCCCAGGTCATAACTTCCACCGGACTCGGCAATGAGGTGGGGACTTCGTTCGAGGCGGGCTACGGGGGCAACTCGGCACGCGGGTGGTCGTGGACAGCGCCTTCTTTGCTTCGCGCATGCAAGGGCTCTTGACACCTGGTCCGGGGAACCCACAGCCACAGCTCAGCGGCCCCATTCCGTACATTCTGCTCCCCCTTGCCTTCCGCAACCAGGCCGACGCGAATTCCGAGGGAATCGAGTTGGCCGTTCGGACGAAGGTTTCCTCGCGGCTGGAATGGAGCGGCGGTTTGACTTGGCTGCATTTCTCCAAGTTCCGGAGCCCCCAGGATTCGCCTCTTGGAGCGATGGATATGCTCGCCGCCTCTCCGGGGTGGCAGTTCTATTTCAATTCCCAATGGAACCCGGTCCGCCGCTGGGAGTGCGACGTGACCTATTTCTGGTACGGTCCATCTTTGACCGGTCCGCAGACGAGCCAGATCTACGGCCCCGGCTTGGATTTGATCGGAGTCATGGGTGATCGGCGGCAGATGTTAGACGTTCGCCTTGGCCGCCGTATCGGTGAGGGCATTGACCTCTCCGCGGGTGCCCAAGCGTTGACAATCGGCAACCGGTTCGAATACAAAGCCGCAGTCGGGCCGGTATTGGCGCCGACTCGTCCTTCCGCCTACGTGCGAATCACCTTCCGCTTCTGAACGGTGGCTAGCCTTGGCGAATAAATGAGTAATGTTCTGACATGAGCACTCCACGCTCCAACTCCGGAGGAAAGCGGTGGCCGTTAGTGCTCGCGATCCCGTTCGGAGTTGTTGCTCTGTGCGGAGGCGCGAGTGCGGCCGATGCCGTTTCGAGCCGCCCTCTCAAGGCGGCGCTCATCCTCAGATTGGTGGATTTTGTGGTCTGGCCCACCGACGGCCAGGCTGCAACTTTTCCGGTGTGCATCGTGGCCGACGAACCTCTGGCGGAGGCCGTGCGGCAGTCCGCCTTGATCCTCAAGGCGAGCCGGGCGAAAGTGGAAGTGCGGCGCCATACGACGCTGAGAACCGCCACTGGATGCCGGCTGTTGTACATCGGCGAATACGACGAGCATCTTCTCCGTTCTTTCCTGGCGGCGCATCGCCGGGAACCCATCCTGACCGTCGGCGAGACCGACGAGTTCCTCGATGCCGGCGGTGTGCTCCGAATCCGTGTGGAGAACGGCCGGGTAAATATCGACCTCAGGTTAGCCGCCGCGGCCGCGGCGAAACTGCAAATCAGTTCCCGGTTGGCCCGGCTGGCCAACATCGTCGACCAGGAGGCCGGAGGCGGCCCGAAATGACTCTCATAGGTAACAAGTCGTTCCGGGATCAACTGGGCCTGTGCCTGATGGCATTGAGCGGCGTTACGCTTCTGCTGGCCTGTGCCGGGTTCGTGACTTGGGAAATCGTGCAGGACAAGTGGCGGTTGGCGGAGCAGATGAGTTCGGCGGGTCGCATCGTGGGAAGCAACGCTTCGGCAGCCCTCGCCTTCCACAACCAGCGCGACGCGGAGGAGGCTTTGGCGGCGCTGCGCGAAGACACCCGCGTGCAGTACGCGCGAATTCGCGATGCGGAGGGAAGTCTGTTTGCCGAGCTCCGCCGTCCCGCCGTCCCGGCGGCCGGTCTCGAACAAATGCCCTTGGGTGGGACCGCGGTTGTAACCATTCCCATCCGTTCCAGCAGCGGACTGTTAGGAACTGTCGAGATCCACGCTCTTCTCGACCCCGTGTGGCTTGTCGCCTGGCGTTCTTCGCCGGTGGTTCTAAGTGTCTTCTTGATATCGGCCGCCATTGCCGCGTTATTCGCTTTGTATCTGCAGCGATTGATCGCCAAGCCGTTGCTACGCCTGGCTGCCACGGCGGGCAGCATCAGCGGCGGCCACGATTATTCGCTCCGCGCCCAACCCGAACCGGGCCGGGAACTCGCTCGCCTGGTCGAGGCTTTCAACCTCATGCTCGACCAAATTGAGCAGCGCGATGAAGAACTCGCTCATCATCGCGACACTCTCGAACAGCAGGTGGCTGAGCGCACAGCGCAGCTCACCACGGTGAATGCGGAATTGCTGCACGCCAAAGAGCAGGCCGAGCAGGCAGCATGCTCCAAAAGCGAGTTTCTGGCGAACATGAGCCACGAGATCCGCACGCCCATGAACGGCATCATCGGAATGACTGGCCTCGCTCTCGACACCGAACTGACCTTGGAGCAGCAAGAGTACCTCCGGTCTGTAAAGACGTCGGCGGATTCGCTGCTCACGATCCTCAACGACATTCTCGACTTCTCGAAGATCGAGGCCGGCAAATTGATGATCGATCCCATCCCGACGGACATAGCCGGCATGCTCAGGGACGTGATGCGCACGATCGCCGTCCGGTGCCATGAGAAAGGCCTCGAATTGCTCTGCCGCATTGACCCCGCTATCCCAACTCGAGTGGTAGCCGATCCTGGACGGCTGCGCCAGGTCATTCTCAACCTGGGCGGGAACGCCGTTAAGTTCACCGCGAAGGGTGAAATCGAAGTGAGCGTTCTCCCTGGCCCGCTGAAAGATGGCAGGCTTGATCTTCATTTTGCCGTCCGTGATACAGGCATAGGCATTCCTGAAGAAAAACAGGCGGCTATTTTTGAGGCATTCGTCCAGGCCGACGGATCCATTACCCGGACCTTTGGCGGAACTGGTCTCGGGCTATCCATTTCGTCCCGGCTTGTCACGCTGATGGGCGGCAGGATCTGGCTGGAGAGCAAGCCAGGAAATGGCAGTACGTTCCATTTCACTGTTCCTTGTGCAATTGCGAAATCGCCGGAGCCGGATCACGAGCACCCGCCAATAGCCGAACTTGACGGGGTGCGCGTTCTGGTGGTCGATGATAATCACACGAATCGATTCATTCTTGAGCAGATGCTCGGCCGCTGGGGCATGCGTCCATGTTGCGCGGCCGGCGGACGTGACGCTCTGGCGCTTCTCCAACACGCGGCCGAAGCTGGCGAACCATTCCGCTTGATCCTGCTCGATTCGCAAATGCCGGAACTGGACGGTTTTGCAATCGCCGAGTCCATACGCGATGACCCGCGCTATGCGAAGACGACGGTGATGATGCTGACCTCCGTCGACCTCAACAACGATGCGGAGCGCTGCCGCGGGTTGGGTATCAGCGCCTATCTCATTAAGCCGATTTCCGCGCCCGAGTTGCGAGGCGCTGTCGAGCGGATACTCGGCCTTGCGGCTCCGGCTGATGACCGGCCGAAGCATTCCCGGAACCCGGCGGGGAGTGTCGAGCCGCTCAGGATTCTTCTCGCCGAGGACAACGCAGTCAATCAGAAGCTCGCGGTCCGGTTGCTCGAAAAGCACGGCCATTCGGTTGTCCTCGTCAACGACGGAGCCGCCGCGGTCGAAGCTGCCCGCGGCCAGTTCGATTTGATCCTCATGGATGTCCAAATGCCGGGCCTGGACGGACTCGAAGCCACGCGCCTGATTCGAGCGCACGAGCTTTCCGGACACCAGCGGACGCCGATCATCGCGATGACCGCGCACGCGATGAAAGGTGATCACGACAGGTGCATTGCGGCCGGTATGGACGATTACCTCTCCAAACCGATCCGCGTCGAGGAGCTTCTCGAAAAGCTGGGTTCGCTTTCTCCGCGGAGGAACTGATCCACCGCATCGCGAATGGCGATTCTCGGCCGTCAGCCCTCAGCCTCAGCGATGAGCCAAGCCTGCTTGGCCGGCCTGTGACGCGACTGACCTCCAGAAAGTCCCAGTTTGTTCAACCCGGCGCAGCCGGCGGCCAGGCTGAAGGGTGAGAGCCGATCGCCGATCGCTGATGTCTGCAATAGCTCTCAGCTTTCCGCCGTCAGCCCTCAGCTTCAGCGATGAGCCAAGCCTGCTTGGCCGGCCTGTGACGCGACTGACCTTCAGAAGGTCCCAGTGTGTTCAACCCGGCGCAGCCGGCGGCCAGACTGAAAGCTGAGAGCCCATCGCCGATGCCTTAAGAAACAACCGCTCGCTGCCGCGCCGTGGACATCCAGGCCGCCGTCTGTTCCCAATTGAGCAAGCCCGTCGTACCGCCCATGGCTTGGACGTTGAGCGCCCCAACGGCGTTGGCGACGCGTGCCGCCTCAGGGTGCGGCAGATTCCTCTGGAGAGCCGCGAGGTAAGCCCCCGCAAAGCAATCGCCCGCGCCGGTCGAGTCGATGGCGATGACTTCGTAGCCCGGAACATGCCATTCGCCCTCATGCGTGAATACCGCGCACCCGTTCTCCCCCAGTTTCAGAACGATGTTCGTCGCCCCCGCCTCTCGCAGACGCGCGGCGGCTAAGGGAGGATCCGCGGTCCCGGTGAGCATGCGCGCTTCGTCCTCATTGCTGAAAAGAATTCCCGCCTCTGGAAGGCTGGGCGCCAGCACCTTCATCCACTCTCCCAGGGCGTCCCACGCCGTATCGAGCGAAGTCGAGAGCCCGAGCGCAGCCGCATCCCGCAGCAGGCCGGCCACTCTCCCCCGCAAGTGCGGCAGGGAAAACGGATTGCCGATATGGAACCGCGTGCACCCGGCTGTGTTTTGTCTCGTAAGCGGGATGGGATCGGTGAAGATCAGGCGGCCAACCCCGGGCTGGTGCAGGAATGCGCGAGTACCATCCGAACGCACCAGGGCGACGGAACTCGCCGTGTTGGATTTGAGCCGCTCGATGAGACGTGTGTCGACGCCGCACTCATTCAACCGGCCGAGCGCTGCTGTTCCCAACAGGTCATCTCCTATCGCCCCGATGAGGCGTGCCGGCACTCCAAGCATTGCTATCGTAGCGCTCGTGGCCGCGCCGTTTCCCCCGAGCGACTGCGTGATGGATTCCACCCAGCGCGTGCCGCCCCAGGTAATCTCATCCACCGGACGCGTGAGCACATCCATCACGATGTTGCCCGTGCAAAGGACTCCCGGGATCATGGCTGCGTCCCGGGTGCGCTGAGGCCTTCGAGGAAAACACGTTCAATCGGCCACTTGCCGCTGAGTCGACTGCCGTCGGCATGAAACTCCCCCTTCGTGAGTATGCCGCTCAAATCGCGATCGTTTGGCTCCTTGTGCTCGCGCGCGATCATGCGCTGGAGCAGCGTCGTCGCCGCCTGAAGTTCCCGCATCGCCTGCCGGGCCTGATCTGAATTCTGGTAGCTGACATCGAGGAGGGCTTCAAAACGCTGATCCCGGGGTCCGATGGCCAGAGTCACTCGCTGCGCGTCGGCCAGCGCCGTGGCAAACGTGTGTGTGCCGCTAGGTAGAAGGGACTCGTCCTTCAATACCGCCGTGGGAAGGACGAACCAGACCGGCTGCGAAGGAAGGGAAGGCTGCGGCAGCGCGGAAGGCTCAGCCAGTAACCGCTTGACCGCCTCCGGGTCCGCGCTGCTGGCGAAGGCGATGGTGTGCGCGCGGTAACGCGAGAAGGAGAGGTGCCGCCCCGGTGTACCGCCGCTAAGACGGCAGATGCCGCTCGCGCAAGCCCCGCCTTGTTTGCGCGCGTAGGCTTCCAGCCGTGGATAGTCAAACCGGCCATTCAGCCAGACGTGCGTCTCGCCCTTGATGGAGGCCATCAGCAACTGGTCGAGATCTCTCTTGTAGTTGAACCCCGTATCGGCGACAAATTGCCGGTAGTCCGGTTCCTCGGGGCCCTTGCCCCCTGCAAGCAGATCGAGAATTCCCCCCGCGCGCAGCGCGCCGAGGTCGATGTAGGTGATGACACGGCCATCTTGCGGGATGCGTGCGTAGAGTTCACCAGGCGACGGGGTTCGCTGCCAGCGCAGAAAGAAAAACACTCCCGCTGCGGCGATCACGCCGGCCAGCGCCAGTGCCGGCCATGTCCATACTTTCAGGCGAGGCACGGAATGCGACTAGACCATGGCCGCTTCGGCCATCCGTGATTGCTTCCAGAGCGCGATATAGCCGCGCAGATCGTTCATCATCCGGTCGAATTCCTCGAGGTGCAGCGACTGCGCGCCATCACTGACGGCCTTCTCCGGACATGGGTGGACTTCGACGATAATGCCGTCCGCGCCGATCGCCACGCCCGCGCGGGAGAGCGCCGGCACGAGGCTGCGCTTACCCGTGGCATGGCTCGGGTCAAGAATCACCGGCAGATGCGTCATCTCGTTCAGAACCGGCACCGCGGAGATGTCGCATGTGTTCCGCGTGGCTGTTTCAAAGGTGCGGATGCCCCGCTCGCACAGAATCACGTTGGGGTTTCCGTGCGCGACAATGTACTCGGCGGACATGAGCAGTTCCTTGATCGTGGAACTCATGCCGCGCTTGAGCAGTACCGGGCGCTGGCACTTGCCGAGTGTTTTCAGCAAAGCGAAATTCTGCATGTTGCGCGCGCCCACCTGCATGATGTCGGAGTATTCGGCGATCAGGCCCACGTCGCGGTCGCTCATTACTTCTGTAATAATGGCAAGCCCCGTGGCTTCGCGCGCCTTCTTGAGCAGTTTGAGCCCTTCCTCCTCGAGACCCTGGAAATCATAAGGGGACGTGCGCGGCTTGAAGGCGCCGCCCCGAAGCACCTTGGCTCCGGCGCGTGAGACCGCGATGGCTGATTCCATGATCTGCTTTTCGTTCTCTACCGAACAGGGGCCCGCCATCACCGTAAAATCGTCCCCGCCGATCTCGATCCCTGTTCCGTTATTGATGCGGATCACCGTGCGCGTCGAGCGGAACTCCCTGCTCACGAATTTGTACGGCGCGGAGATGCGCACCGCCTTCTCGACGCAGGGAAGCGCCTCGAGCGCATCGAGACAGTTGGTGACGTCGCCGACTCCGACTGCGCCAATCACCACACGCTCTTCGCCTTCGATCGCATGGATCTTGTAGCCGAAATCCCGGATCCGTTCGCACACGGTCTCGATCTCCGCCTTGGTGGCGTAGCGCTTCATGGAAACGATCATCTCTTTACTCCTTCAACCAGTCCAAGCTGTCTTCGGCGAAAGAAAAAACCCACTCTTTCGAGTGGGTTGGTTTTACCGAAACTTGCTCAATACGAATCCAACACCACTCAGCCGGTCAGGTCAAGTACCAAAATCGAAAGCTGAAGGCGTGGAACATCATGAACTTCAGATTATACAGAGCGGGTAAGGGGAATGCAATAGGGCGCTAACGTAACGTAACGTAACGGAAGTTCCCTCCCGGCACGGACGCAGGGCTGCCTACTGCCTCCTGCCTCCTGCCTCCACATCTCCGCCACTTCCAACTCGCGCACCCGCGCTATAGTCTGGAAGGATACAGCCATGACCAACCGTCAGCGTGTACTCTGTGCCCTGAGCGGCGGCACGCCGGACCGGGTTCCTTACTGCGAACTCGGAGTCGATGAACCCGTCGTCCGCCAACTGCTTGGCTTCTCCCAGCCCCAGAATCAGCCCTACGAATCCGGAGAATACGCGGACAACCCCGTAGACTTGGAGAAAGCCCTCTCACGGGCGCTCGGGCGCGACAACATCAACCACAGTCTCCGGCCGCCCATTGCCGCTGAAAGGCACGTCGGGGAAGGGAACCTGCTCTTCTACGGCGATGGCTACATCAAAAGCCGCGCGGACCTCGACCGCCTCCAATTGCCCGACCCCGCCGGCGACTCTTTCTACGCGTCTGCTCGCGATTTCCTCACCCGCGGAGAAGACTTCGCCCTCTGCGCCAGTTGCCGCCTGGGCGTCTCCCCCGCCTATCTTTCCATGGGCCAGGAGTTTTTCTCCCTGGCCCTCTACGACGACCCCGGCCTCGTGGATGAGGTCCTCTACCGGTATACGGCCTGGAGCGCCGCGGTGATGAAGCGCGTCTGCGCCATGGGCTTCGACTTCGTTTGGACCGCGGACGACATCGCCTTCAAGAACGGCCTCATGCTCTCTCCCAAAATGTTCCGCGAGCGCATTCTGCCACACCTGCGCAAAGTCGCGGAATCCATCACCATCCCTTGGATCTTTCACAGCGACGGCAACTTGTCCTCGGTACTCGACGACCTCGTCGGCCTGGGCATCGCCGGGTTGCATCCCATCGAGCCCACAGCCATGGACATTCGCGCCTTGAAGCGCCGCTACGGAAAGCGCCCCTGTCTCATCGGCAACGTCGACGTGCACATGCTCGCCGCCGGAACCCCTGCGCAGGTGGAAGCCGAAGTCACCGCACTCCTCCGCGACGTGGCGCCCGAAGGCGGATACATCCTGAGCAGCGGCAACAGCCTTGCCGCCTATTGCCGTCTCGAGAACATCCGCGCCATGGTGGGCGCCCTGCAACAGTTCGGAAAATATCCCATCGCGGTGCCGGCCCCCGCAATCGGAGCAGCGTAGTTCTCAACGTTGACAGAACAGCGGCGCCATCGAAAACCATGGTGGAGGCTGCCGCGTATCTCTCGCCAACCCCCTCCACCCTTCCATCGCATGACCCTCGGGATCACTCACGAACTCCCCATCGATACCGAGATCAGCCGAAAACGAAACCTGAAGGGCGGATGTTTTGAGGGGGACGCACAAATTGACTGACGGGATTCAGGTTCCGCCTGCCTCGGCTGTAAAGGCGCCGGGAGGCTGAGCAGGAATTGGCGGAAGAGATCCGCGCACATCGAACTCGAGACCGAGGAGAGGATCGCGCCGGAATGAGTGAGGAAGAAGCGCGGCGCGCCGTGAGCTTCCGGCAAGCATGCGTACGTGACGAGCGTACGGTTCCGGGCGTGTTCCAGGAGGCGCACCCTGGGGTTCCCTGCGGCGATCTCGCGCGCGATCTCGCGCGTCGCGTCCGTCGACGCGTCGTCCACGAGCACGAGCTCCACCGCCGCCACCATCCCGTCGCGTTCGAGAAGCTCACCGACGCGGAACACCTCGCGGACCAGCCGACGCACGTAGGGCGCCTCGTTCCACATCGGCACGACGGCGCTGAGCAGCGGAGGAGGGTTCATGGAATCGTCCGCGGCGATGCACCGCGAGGGGGTGTGGCGCGTTGACATAAACCGCCCAGGCAGCGGGGCGTATTGGGCCGCTCTGCCCAGGGAGCGACCTTAGTACAGGTGCCGATCGGGCACAATTGCCCCGTGCCGATGGAGCCATGTCGTGCATATCGCGCGCTTTGTCGTGCGTGATTCAATCGTGTTCAGACGACAAACTCGAAGCCGTTGCTCCAGAGCGCGAAGAGCACGCCCTGGAGGATGGCGAAGGCGGCGCTGAGCCCCGCG
>JADLBD010000086.1 GCA_020847975.1 Bryobacterales bacterium
CCCTTCCTTCATCGAGTTGTCGCGCGCGAGGACCTTACCGCGGAAGAAGCCCGCGAGGCCATGTTGTCGATTCTTTCGGGCGAAAGCACGAATGCGCAGATTGCCGCTTTCGTCACAGCTCTGCGGATGAAGGGAGAAACGGGAGCGGAGATTCTGGGATTTGCGCGTGCGATGCGGGAAAAAGGCAGGAAAGTGGAAGTAGGGCTTGATAGGGAACCTTTGATCGACACGTGCGGCACGGGAGGGGATGGCGGGGGGACGTTTAACATCTCGACGATCGCGGCCTTCGTGGTGGCCGGGGCAGGGGTGCGGGTAGCCAAGCACGGGAACCGCTCTCTGTCGAGCCTGTGCGGGAGCGCGGATCTGCTGGAGGAACTTGGCGTACCCGTCGAGGTACCGCTCGTGGTAACAGCCCGGGCCGTTCGCGAGGTGGGGATCGGATTTCTGTTTGCCCCGGCGCTGCACCCTGCGATGAAGCACGCGCAGCCGGTGCGGCGGGAGTTGAAGATGCGCACGGCATTCAATCTGCTGGGGCCGCTGTGCAATCCGGCGGGGGCGACGGCGCAGTTGATCGGAGCCCCGTCGATGCGGTCGGCGGAACTGATGGCGGAGGCGCTGTCGGGTCTGGGAATCGGGCGCGCCTGGGTGGTGCATGGGGCGGACGGTCTCGATGAGATCACGACGACAACCGAGACGCATGTGTTCGAGGTGCGCGATTCGCGTATCCGGCGGATGAGCGTTACTCCGGAGGATTTCGGGGTTCCCCGTGTGCAGGCGGACGAGATCAGGGGAGGGGACCGGGCGGCGAATGCGGCGATTGCGCGCAGCGTGCTGCACGGCGACCGGGGTCCGCAACGGGACATTGTGGTGGTGAATGCGGCGGCGGCTTTGCTGGTGGCGGGCGCGGCTTCGAGTCTTGGGGAGGCGGTGGAACGGGCTGCGGAATCCATTGACTCGCGGGCGGCGTTTGCGGCGTTATCGCGGCTGTGTCTGCTGCTGGCGGACGCAATCATTGAGAAATCTTCCTAAACTTCCCCTTCTCCACAGCCGATAAAGAGAGTGGCAGATGAGTCATTGGGCCGACGCACTTTCGATGGGGTTCCGAACGGACCCAAACACCAACCCTGAGGTGGTGGCTGCTCAGGGTGTGAACGGCACACCGGGCAAAAGCAGCGAGTCGAAGCAGCATTCCGGGCAAGCTGGGGACCCCGCCAACCCCATGGAAGATCTGACCAATCTCAAGGTTCGGTTCCTGGCCGTTCTCAATCACGAGATACGCACACCGCTGAGCGGAATCATGGGCATGACGGACCTTCTGCTGGAAACAAGGCTGGATGACGAACAGCGGGAATACGTTTCAGCGGCAAGGTCGTGCGCCGAAACACTGTTCGAGGTGCTCAACGCGACCCTGGAGTATTCCGCGCTCAGTTCCGGACGCGTCCGGTTGGAAGATGCGGAATTCCACGTTGCCGAGATGATTGGGGCCGCTTTGGCCGAGCACCAGTTCAAGGCCGATGCCAAAGGCATCCGCCTGATTACGGTGATCGAGGCAGGAGTGCCGGAAATCGTAGTGGGAGATGCGCTGCGGGTTCGGCAAATCCTCTCTCATCTGATCTCGAACGGCATCAAGTTCACCCCCCAGGGCGAGGTGGAGGTGAAGGTGAGTCCCGGACCTCTCGCCGAGAGGAAAATGACGCTCCAGTTCCGCGTGCGGGATACGGGTATCGGGATCGCGGCGGATCAACTGGCTCACATCTTCGATTCCTTCCGTCAACTGGACAGCGGCCTTTCGCGCACCTATGCCGGGCTTGGGCTGGGGCTCGCACTCGTCGAGAAACTGACCACGCTGATGCATGGGTCCATTCGCGCGGAGAGCACGGTGGGGCAGGGATCGTCATTTTTCGTGGATTTGCCGTTCCAACTCTCCGAACTCCACATGCCGAACGAGCATCCGGCGGAGACTGTGGATAGCGTAGCCACCGCGCGCATCCTTCTGGTGGAGGACAATGAAGTGGCGCAGCGCATCTTCAGCCACGTGCTGCGGAGAGGAAAGTATCTGGTGGAATGCGCCAATTCGGGGACGGATGCGATTCGTGCCGCAAACCGGCGCACGTATGACCTGATCCTGATGGACCTGCAAATGCCCGGGATGAACGGAATCGATACCACGCTCAAACTGCGAACCGTTCCCGGGTATGAAAACGTGCCGATCATCGCACTCACGGCCAATTCCGCCGAGGAGCACCGTGTTCTGGCGCAGGAAGCAGGAATGCAGGGGTATCTGGTGAAGCCGATCCCGTCGGACGAGCTTCTCGCCTCCATCGCCCATTTCCTTCGCAAAGGCTGAGCCTGGCGCTTCGGCCCTGGCGCGTCGGCCGGTGTACAGTGAAGTGTGGATTGCCGGCCGAACTGCGGGGCCTGCTGCACGGTTCCGTCCATCTCCTCACCGATCCCGGGAATGCCTCAGGGTAAGCCCGCGAACACGCGCTGCGTGCAGCTCACGGATGACGCCCGCTGTCTGTTGTTTGGCAAGCCGGAGCGTCCTGCCGTTTGCCGGACGCTCCAGCCATCGCCCGAGATGTGTGGGCAAACTTCGCAGGATGCCCATTTGTATCTGCTGCGTTTGGAACTGCTGACCAGACCGTCGCCGCACGAGGTGCGTAGTGATGATCAATGGAATGCCGGTGATAGCGCACTTCCATCAGCTTGAAGAAGATGTTGGACTGCTCCGGCCTCAAGAAAGAAGACGAGGCTCTCAGAGGAAGTGGGCGAACCTGAGCCAGCCAGGTTCAGTAATGCAATCGATGAACCATCTACAATAGAGGGTCCGTGGTTCTGAAAAGCCCGAAGATCTATCACATCACGCACCTGGAGAATCTGCCGAGGATTGTCGATGATGCTCTCTGGTCAGACGCGGAGCGGATTCGCAGGAATCTTCACTGCTCGATCGTCGGGATGAGCGAGATCAAGCGGCGGCGGCTTGAGGAACTCATCGTAGACTGTCATCCGGCGACGAAGGTCGGGGAGTACGTTCCGTTCTATCTCTGTCCTCGATCCGTCATGTTATACCTGCTCTACAAAGGCAACCACGTTGATCTTCGCTACGCAGGCGGTCAACGTCCGATTGTGCACCTTGAGGCTGATTTGCGGAGCGCTGTTAAGTGGGCGCATCGAGAAAACAGGAACTGGGCTATTAGCAACGGCAATGCGGGAACTCGGTACACTCAGTTCTTCAACGATCTGTCGGACCTTGAAAAGCTCGATTGGAATGCTATCGGTGCGACGAAATGGAATGACCCGATCGTGCGAGAGCGCAAGCAAGCGGAGTTCTTGTTGCACGGATGGTTCCCGTGGCAACTCGTCGAGCGGATCGGCGTCATCGACTTGAAGGTTGCAGAGAGTGTTTCGCGAACATTCTGGGCGAAGCGAAGCACAGGCCTGGGGTTGTTGTTAAGCCGGATTGGTACTACTAAAAGGGAATTATGATAGAGCTCACCCATGGCGACATTTTGCAGGCGGACGCCGAGGCGCTCGTGAACACGGTGAACTGTGCCGGCGTGATGGGACGTGGAATCGCGCTGCAATTCCGGAAGGCATTTCCGGAGAACTTCAAGATGTACGAGCGTGCCTGTGAGCGGAAGGAAGTTCGCCCGGGAAAGATGCTCGTGTTCGAGACGGGGCTTCTCACTGGCCCGCGCTACATCATCAACTTCCCTACGAAGCGGCACTGGAAGGGGAAGAGTCGAATCGAGGACATCGACGCTGGCCTCGCGGCGCTCATCGCCGAAGTGAAGAAGCGAGGCATCCGATCGATTGCGGTTCCGCCGCTCGGCTGTGGCCTCGGAGGGCTCAATTGGCATGACGTTCGCCCGCGCATCGTCTCGGCGTTTGGCGAACTGCCCGAGATAAGCGTTCTCATCTTTGAACCCTCGGGCGCCCCGGAACCGGCCGAAATGGCGAAGGAGAAGAAGGTCCCGAATTTGACACCGGGCCGGGCCGTGCTGATTGAGCTCATGTCGCGGTACCTCGCAGCGGTGATGGATCCGTTCGTTACGCTGCTTGAGATTCACAAGCTGATGTACTTCATGCAGGAGGCCGGGGAGGATCTCAAGTTGAAGTACGAGAAGGGCCCGTACGGCCCTTATGCCAAGAATCTTCGAAACGTGCTGAATGTGATTGAAGGCCACTTCATCAGCGGATACGGTGACGCTGAGGATGATCCTGCGCGTCCGATCGAGGTCTTTCCGGCAGCTGTCGAATCGGCGTCGTCATTTATTGCTTCGCATCCCGTAACGCAGGCCCGGTTCGACCGCGTGGCGCTCCTGATTCATGGGTTTGAAACGCCGTTCGGGATGGAACTGCTTGCCACCGTTCATTGGGTCTGCACTCGGGAGAATGCCAAGTCGGAGTCCGAAGTAGTCTTGCGCACTCACGCTTGGAACGATCGCAAGAAGGCCTTTGATCCGAGACAGATTACGCTTGCTCGTGAGATTCTCGTTGCCCAGAATTGGCTGCGAACGCCGGAGTAGGTCCGGTAGAGCGGCTGAGCATCGGAGTGGGGTTGGCCTGCACGGGTGCGGCCCGCTGCGGGAGGCAGCTACTTCCCATATTCGACCCAAATCGGGCTCGACCAGGCCAACTCGCCCGCGGCCTGCTCGACGCGCACGTAGTAGTAGTTCTCACCGGCTCTCACGTCCGAATCACGGTACTCAAACGCGGCCGAAGAGCCGCGCGGGCGCTCCGTGTGCACGAAGGTATTGTTCCTGATCACCTCGATGCGGCCGATCGGTCCCGTCCCTTCCACGCGCACCTTGAGCACCGGAGTCTCCCGGGTGGAGAAGACGTCGCCCATCAGGTGGCCGCCCACGCGCACGTCGACGATGATGTTGTCCGTCGCGGCATAGGAATGCCGCGCGCGCATGGCGTTCAACAAATCCTCGCGGCTGTGCGGGCCGTCCCCTTCCACCAGCAGACAGGCGTAGGAATCGTGCGTCGCAATGTGATCCGAACTTGCCTGCACGCCCAGTTTCAGCCCTTTCGCCCATGCGTTCCACACAAATCCCGACGGACGCCAGCCATCGCCGTGATGATAGTACCGCCGCTCCGGCGTATCGGCCCGCGGAGCATTCTCGTATTCGTACGACGAATTCAACCCCTGGTAAATCTCCACCAGCGGTTCGAGTTGCGGATCGTTATCCCGCCAGTCCGTCCCCTGATCCGAGGCCGTGCTGTGCGAGGAAGTCAGTCCGCCGCGCTGCTGCAGGTAGGGATAGATAATCGGACCCGTATTCAATTTTCCCGCCATCTCGTCTTTGGAGATCGGCAGTTCGCGATTGCCGCGCTGGGCGAAAAACGTGTTGCGGTGCCCGTTCGGGTAAGGCACGCTCCGTTCGGTGCCGAATAGCGGCCAGAACCGTCCCTGCACCAGGAAGATGTCCTCGGATTTCTCCGTCCGCCACCAGTTGTATTCCGTCCCGCCGTACTGGTGATCGGTGACTACCATGTAGTCGTACTGGCCGGCAGTGAATGCATAGCGGTAGAAATCGAGCAGCGAGCCATCGCCGATCCCGTCGGCGGAAATGTCCGTATGCCGGTGCAGGTCCCCGCGCAGGATGCGGTAGGATTTTCCGCCGGTGCGGTAACGGTATCCGCGGATGGCGGCCACGTTCGCCGGTTCGTTGGGATGCACCGGCTCCGCTGTCAGCACGGGCTCGCGAAACTCCGCCAGTTGCGGCTCCGGCGCGCTCGACGGCGGCTCGATTTTCGTGTAGGCCACCTCCGTGGCTGCTGGTGCGGTCCGGCTGAACGTCCGCCCGTCGCCGGCCCAGGCAAACCACAGCCGTCCCGCCGCGTCCATCGCACCGGCGATGCGCACGTCGTTGCGCCCTTCCGTCCCATCCAGTTTCACCGCGGGTGACCAGTGGTCCCCCTCGAGCGAGGTGATCAGCACTTCCCAGGCTCCGCCCGCGCCCCAGTTGTTCTGCACCCGCGTCCGGAAGCGAGTGAGCGAACGGCCCACGGCCCAGACGCGCCCCGCGGCGTCCGCCTGCACGTGCGCCATTTGAAAATAGTCGTGATACTCCGGCCGGATGGCGTTCATGATGTCCGGCGGTTGCATGAGCCGGCCGCCCTCGAGCACCGCCATGCGCACCGCGCGCGTGCGGTACAATCCGTTCCCGCCGCGCGGGCGAAAGTGCTGGCTGTTCCAATCTTTGCCCCAATTCACCTCGGCGGTGTCCCAGGAAATCCACAGGCGGTTGGCCTTGTCGCAGGCGAGAGACACATTCGCGTCATAGCCGGCGGAATGGGTCACGCGGCGCGCCTCGCCCAAACGGCCGTCCGCGCCGAGGCGCCGCACGTAAACGTCGAAGTTCCCGCTCTCGTAGCCGTCCCAGCCGATCCACACGTTCCCCGCGGAGTCCGCCGCCGCGGCCGGCGCCCAGTGATCGCTCGTGCCCGTACTCACAACGACCTCGCCGGACCACGCCTGCCCGTCCCACGTCTTCATCAGGATCCGCGACTGGCGGCCGCGGAATCCCTGCCACACCACATGCAGTTTCCCTCGCGCATCCCGCACCGCCGCGTGATAGAGGTTCGGACCCTCCTCTCCCGTAATGCGCTCCGCCGCGGACCACTTCCCGTTTGAAAAATAGCGGCCGTACAATCCCCAAACCCCTCCGCCCTTCGCCGACCAGATCAGCCACATCCGCTTCAAACCGTCTTCAGCGAGCGCCGTGCGGAAGTTGTCCGTCATTTCACCGCTCAGCATCACCGGAGGTTCCCATGAGGACGCCCCGCGATGCGCCACCCAGACGGCGTCTTTGCGATCGTCGTAGGAGATCCAGCTAGCCCACAAGTCGCCGCGCGAATCCAACGCGAGCGCGGGATAGTCGTTCTCCCCGGGCTGCCGGGTCAGCGTCACCGTGGGCGGAAGCCGCTCCACCGTTACGTCGCCGTCGAGGAATTCCGCCGGCTTGCCCGTGGGCATGCGGTCGAGCGAAAAGGCGAAGTTCCCCGACGCCGTCTTCACGCTCACGCGCGCATTCGCCGGCGCGTCCATCACCGCCACGATGCCGTTCGGAATCAGTTCCCACGGCTTGGTGTGCACGGGATCATACCCGCGCGGCGAAGTGGAATCCATGTAGTTGGTCGCGCGGCTGGTCAGCTTCCACTTGCTGTTGCCCAGAATGGCATCCTGATGCTCGAAGAAGACCCCACGCAGCCGCTCGACCGTTCCCCGGTCCAGCGTGATCTCTCCGTCCCATGTTTTCGGATGATGCCGCGCGACGCCAAACATGATCCGCAGCGTCGCCTCTGCTTCCCCTTTCGCATCCCCGATCGCCACCGGCGTTGTCTGCGCCGTCTTCAGGTAGGCGGGGACCAGCAGCAGCGCCGCCGCGCCCGTCCACATCCAGGTTTTCTTCCAGGTCTTCGCAGCCACGTCTTTCTCCCCAGCTATTATTCCCCATCGGCGGAGTTTGCGTGACATGTTTATAGCGCTCTGCTCGAGCGCGCTAATGCCCCGCATCCAGACCGTTGAGCCCACGCTTGTAATTCGGGTCAATGGCGGCGATATCCGTCCGGTAACTTACTGAATTCGCCGTCGGGAAGTTCGCGGGAACCTTTTGGGTCACCGTCCCCGTCGCCGCCCACTCGGTTCCCCTCTGAAGGGTGGTGAGGAAGCCCACGCAGCTCAGCGCGTTGATATCGTGGCCCAGCGTGGTGTGGAAGACACGCCCCCTGCCGTAGGTGAGCACGATCAGCACCGGTTCGTCTTTTCCGGTTCCCTTGTTCGCCGGATCAGAGAACGCTGTCGCCAGCACCGTCATGTGCTCTCCCGGCCCTCGCAGCGAGTTGTACAGTTCGTCTCCCTGGTGCATCCACACGTTGGGCAGGCCGCGGAGGATGGGATGCTCGCCGTCGCGCGCCACGACGGCGAAGGGGACGCGGGAGCCGTGCCCGCCCGCGTTTCCCGGTGACGCATCCGAGGCAAGCCTTCCGCCCTGAAAGAACCAGTGCGGCCCGGCGGCCTGATTCCGGTCCCGCCATCCTCCCACGCCGATCATCTGGTTGTACTCCCTCCACCGCGGGAAGGCGTTGTCGGCCGCGTGCACCGCCACCAGCCCGCCGCCGTTTTTCACGAAACGCTCGAAGCCCGCCTTCAACTCCGCCGGCCATTCCATTGCGTCATAATTCGAAACGATTACCTGATATTTTTCGAATTGCGGATGAAAATTCCCGAATCCCTGGGGGGAGGGCGGCGCGGTCACAACGTCCACCTGAAACAACCCGGTCTCCTCGAGTTCTTTCCGCAGGGCCACGGTAGTGAGTTCCCACTTGTGATACGGCCCGCCGCTTTCGCCGTCGAGCAGCATCACTCTGATCGGGCCGGCCGCGCGGGCAGGCAGGGTCCACATCCCCATCACGACGCCAGCCGCCAGCGGAAGAATGATCTTCACCATGGCTGAAGAATAACAGAAACCGCCGCCCTCGCCCCTAGTGTTCCTTCATCCCGTACCACTTGCCGATGGCTTCGATCTTGTCGCGAATCAGGCTTTGGGACTCCGCGCGCATCGACGTCGATGCCATCGACCCGCTCGAGGAGAAGCCGCCCAGGCTGAAGACATAATCCTTGAAGTTCACCGCGTCAGAGACGAACAACTCCGTCCCTTCCCCGTTCAATACTCCGTACACCGCGGCATAACTCGAAGCGATGAGATAGTTGTCGCTGCGATAGGCTCCCTGCTCTTCCGGCCGTTCGGTAAACAGCGGCCTCCCCTGAAACTCGTGCTTCACCACGGGCCGGTGGCCCAAAAGGTAGTAAAGCGTCGGCGTGATGTCGGTGGAAAACGCCACCACCTTCGGCACGGATGACAACCCGCGCAGCGACGTCGGCAGGTGCATCAACAAAGGGATACGCACGATTTCCGGATAGATAGTGTAGGCGTGTCCCCACCGCCCTTCCTCTCCGAGCGAATCGCCATGATCGGCCGTGAAGATCACGATGCTGTCGTCGTAGATCCCCTTATCCTTCAGATATTGGATGAACTTGCCGAAGCAGCCGTCAATGCGCCGCAGTCTTGACGCGTAGGGCGGATAAAAGCCCTTGTAATCCCGGTCGTCAATCGCCTTGCCGCCCTCGCGGTTGATGCGCGAGATGTGGATGTTCTGCGGCTGGGTGTAGGAAAACAACCCGCCGCGCGGGGCGCCTTCGGCCGTGATCTTCCCTTCCAACTCCTCGAGCGAGGAACACAGGTCGTAGTCCATCGTCGCCTTGTTGTCGTCGAGCGGCTGGAGTTTTGGCCAGGGCGTAACTACCGTTTCGAGGATGGTGTCGCGGCTCACGAACGCCTTGTACTGGTCCGCCTCGAGCAGCTTCTGGAGCGTGTTCATCGGCCGGAACGGCGTCACGTACTGCTTGTGCAGCAGCATCCCCCCAGCCCAGATCGAGGGCTCGGAGAGCCCCGTTCCGCCGTAATGGGTGAAGGCGTTCCGGAAGACCACGCTCTCCTTGCCGAACTCGCCCAACGCCGGAGTGAAATCGACATTGCTGTTGTAGGCCGACACGTAATCCTGCCGCAGGCTGTCCACCACCACCATGAAGATGTTCGGCCGGTTGGCGGCCGGCTCCAGTTTCTCGACAATCTTCATCTCGACGGGTTTGGTCTCCACCGACCGCGGAATGTTCGTGTGCTTCGAGAGGTAGCCGTAGAACTCGGGGTCCACCGATTGCGCGGGCGAGACGGCGTCCCGGATCAGCTTGAACGAAACGTCATATCCCGTGTACTTCTCGAGGAAGGCGGCGCTCATGAGCGGGCTGCGGGTCTGCTTCCAGAACACGCGCTGTGTCGCCTGGAGCGTGCGGTATCCGGCAAGCACGCCCAGCGCCGTGAGCAGCAGCACGATGGAGCGTTTCCTCATGGACGGCAGCAGGAAGGCCGTCTTGTAGCAGGCGCGGAACACGGCAATCCAGATGATGAGGATGGTCAGCTTCTGCATCAGATAGTTCCAATCCATCTTCGAGGTCTGGAACAGCAGCGCCCCGGCGGTGAGCATGATGGCCGCCAACATCAGCGCCAGCCGGCGCCGGCTCATCGGAGTTTTCTCCCCGCTGATCCAAAACGAGAGCGCCAGCCCGCTCTCCACCACGCCGCCGTTGCGCAGATACAGGCGCAGGCAGATTCCCGATAGAAAACAGGTGGCCACGAAGGCGAACACCGCCGCGTACAGATCGGCCTTCCAGTCACTGAAGGAGATTGCGGGAAAGATGATCATGTGGAACACCACCCACAGCAGAGCGGCTCCCAGCAGGTGGTAGAGAGCGAATTCGATGCGCGCCGGGCGGCGGAACCAGCTTGCCAGCACGGCGAGCAGGTTCAGCACGACGAAGAAAAGCATCAGCACCAGGAGGTGGGATATGAGGTCCCACCCGGCGGCGAATACGCCCGCGCCGACGTTCCAGTCGATGGGATGAGCCCGCAGGTAGACCCATGCACTGGAAAATCCGGCCAGGAACAACGAACTTTGCCAGGCTGCGCGAAACACCGCCGCGTCCTCGGGGCAGGCTTCGCGCGCCCAGTCCACCACCGGGATGAGTTCGCACCAGTCGATCACCGCCAGCAGCAGCACTGGAACCAGCGCCGCCATGCCAAACAAATAGCTGCGGATGTCATTTTCAAGATGCGCCATCACCGGCACGAACAGCAGCACGATGCTCTGTAGCGCCAGCAGCAGCACCCAGATTCGCCGCAACCTCCGCCCCAGGGGGCGGATCGAGAAGCCTTGCGGGCGGTCGAAGCCGAGCGCGGCGATCCCCACCAGGACGCCTGCCAGGTGAAGCCACGAATGGATGCGGGAGAACTGGTTCAATGCGGGAATCAGTCCGCCCTTGTGCACCTGCTGGTAGGTGAACGGCACATAGGCGAGCAGCGCCCAAAGCGACGAGAAAAGGAAGAATCCCGTAAAAAGGGCCCGCCCGGCGAGAAAAGCCAGCCAGCGTTTCATCCCGGGCATCACTCCCATGCCGGCTGCCGGGCCGTGCGCGCGAGCATCACGCGGAAATCCTTGTCTCGCGGCCGCGCGCGCTTGCCCCGCAGCAGATACTGCCGCGCCGCTTTGTAGTCGCCGGTCCGCATGCAGGCCATTCCCGCGGCCAGTAGGGCGTCGGCGTTGTCGGCGCGCGTTTCGAGCAATTTGAGAACGCGCTCTTTCGCCGCCGGCGCCTCGCCCAGGCGGATCTCACAGCGGGCTTTTCCGATAATTACATCCGGATATTCCGGGGAACGCTTCAGCGCTTTTCCGTATAGCTCGTCGGCCTCCTTGTAATTGCCCTTTCGCTCCAGGGCATGCGCCATGAACATCAGGTTGTCACTGTTCTCCTCGAGGGCGAGGCAGCGCTGAAACGCCTTGTAGGCTTGATCCTCCTGCTCCATGCGCCGGTAGGCGAGCCCGATCTGCGGGCACCCGTCCGAGGGGATCGGGGCGTAGACCAGATACTGCTCCCACATCGCGGCCTCATCCTTCCACCGTTCCATTTTGTTGTAGATGCGCGCCAATTGATCGATATAGATGCTGTTTTCGGGATAGGCTTTGTACAACTCGAGCGTCGGCTTCAGCGCATCCTCGTAGCGCTGCTCCTGCATCAATTGCCGCCCCCGCGCCAGCAGGCGCTGCGCCTTGGCGCTGCTCAGATGATTTTCCGCGTCCTTGTCAGCGCCTTCATCCACATACGGGTTCAGCCACAGCGACCAGTAAAACAAGTACAGGATCAAGCAGGGGAGCAGGAAGCGTACGGAGGGGATATCCATGGGAGACTCTCAGAACCGGTAGTCCAGTGACCCGTCCAGGATGTATTGGCGTACCCCTTTCCGCCCGTAGCGGTCCTGTACGCTGATCCCGCCCGTGAAGTTATACAGCCACCGCCCGCTCAGCTTCCCGCTGAACTCCGCAATGAACGTATTCGACTGCAACACGCCAATCTCGTTCGTGCTCCGCACTTCGAACGGCGACGCCCCTCTTCCGTACCGAAACCCGATGTATTTTTCGTGATCGTCAAAGTACCGCCGCACCGAATATTGCAGCGACGGGCTCCATCCCAACTCGTCACGGCTCAGGAATGTGCGGCAGGAAATCAGATAATTTCCGAAATATCGCCCCAGCGAACCCGTATACAGCGTGAACGGCGCGTTGAAACGGAACCTCCGGAACCCGAAAGATCCCTCCATGGACAGCGGCAGGTTCTGGAACACTTCACCCGCGAACCGGTAGGCGGGATACAGTTGGCGGTCCGGCGAAAAGCCGCCATTCAGAAACAGGTACGTCCCCGGCCGTAGCCTTGGATAAGCCTCCATCTCCACCAACTGGCTGTTGAAGCCGAACCGGCTTGCCTGCGTGAACCGCACCCCTACCCTGCCAATCGAGAACATCCTCTTGAAGATGACGCTGCTCTCCCGCCATCCGGATCCGTCGTCGCTAAACCAGGAGTAGAAGTGGTCGACGCCAGCGTCCCACTTGCGCTTGCCTTCCATCAGTTGTTCCCGCAAATGCAGCGCTTCCCTGTTGCCGGGTTCCAGTTCCAACAGGTTGTTGGCCAGTTCGAGCGCGTCCTTGTCCTGCTTCAAATCGCGCAGGGCTTTCACGCGGGCCAGCAGAAAATTTACATTTCCAGGGTCCCGGCTTTGCCCTTCGCGCGCCAGCGTCTCGGCGCGATCGGGATGATCGGACCACATCTCGACGCGAATCAGGGCTTCGCGGGCATCGGTGTAATCCGGACTGGTTTCGAGGACGGCATCGAGGGCGCGGCGGGCCTCTTCATAGCGGCCGTCCCAGGAAAGGATGATGCCGTACATGAGGCGCGAATCGATATCGCGGGGGTGCTCGCGAAGCTGCTGCTCGAGCAGCGCAATCGCCTGCGGCCGCTTGCCGCTGGTGGCCAGGTTTCGGGCCTGGACCAGGATGCTGCCGGAGTCGGCGCCCCAAGCAACGGCGCAGGCCCCCAGGAGGAGGAACGCCCGCCACAGCCGGTCGAGGGTTCGCCTTAGATTCATGATCTATGTACCCCTTGCTATCGGAGGAATCCTGCGTTCCCTTTACAACCCCACCCTTATCCCTTCCAGCTTCCCCCTCTTCCTACCCGCGGACTAAAGTGGAGCCCTGAGAATGTCGAAGAAGTGAGGGAAACAAGTTTTCTGACAAGCGGCCCCGGATGGTCACCGCCGGGCAGCACACAACCGAACATGCGCATCGTCATGAATGGCTCTGGGTTGAAATTCCTGCGAACGCTGGGGTTCCAACTTGGCCTTGCCGAGGCGCCCCCTTCCCCGCTTCCATCACTCCCCCCAGCCCCAAGACTGAAGGCCATGGCCGCTGGCGCTCCCCAAAACAATGGGTTCGCTTTCCATGAACTACAGGCGTCCGTCTCCATCACTGAGGCAAGCCGCGCCATGCAGGAAGACATGGGGCTGCCGGCCGCCAGCCTGCTGACGGCGCCGCCGGCCGAAGATCCGGCCCCGCCGGAATCCGACCCCACCGACGAAGCTTTGGCGAACCTCCTCCGCATGATGGAGCGGCCTACTCCGGAACCCCGTCTGGTCCACGAAATTCGCCTCGATTTGCAAGGCTTGCTCGAAGCCTTGAGTTCCCAGGAGTCCTCACCCTCGGATTCCATCGCTTTTCCCCGGAATCATCAGCCCACCCAGTATGCGGCCCTCAACGGCAGGAAGGTCACACTCGCCTTGGCGGGCGCCGAACTGCGCACCGCCCAGCAAGTCCTCGAACGCCAGAACTGCAATGTCAAACTTCTCGAGGGGGAACTCACTTCCACTCTTTCCCTGGAATCGCTCGATACCGAGATCCTCGTCGTCGCCGCGCCCCCGGAATGGGAGATCACCGAACCCATTGACCCGGGCTTCCTGGCCCACACTCGGGCCGGCATCCTCGTCACCGGGTCTCGCCGTCTGCTCACACGGCTTGCCCAAATTCCCCAACCCGGGCCCCGCGACTACCTCGCGGCGCCATGGCAGGAAGAGGAATTCGCCTGGCGCGCCGCCCTGCTTGCCTCCCGGCCGGCGCTTCCGAAGCGCCTGGCGGAGTCCGTTCCCAAGAGAGAAAAACCCGAAATCCTCATCGCCGACGACGACGTCACCACGCGCACTTTGCTGGGGTCGCTGCTTTCCAAACACGGCATGACCTGTCACATCGCCGAAAACGGCAGCGAGGCGCTCGATATCTTCAAAGCCCGGCGTCCCTGCGCGGCTATCCTCGACATCATCATGCCGTCCATGGACGGCTTCCAGGTGCTCGCGGCCGTCAAGCAGGATCCCGCTCTTCAGCGCACTCCCGTCATCCTGCTCACTTCGCGCAACTCCGAGGTGGACAAACTCCAGGCCTTCGCCCTAGGGGCCGACGACTACCTCACCAAGCCGTTCAGCCCCATGGAACTCGCCGTGCGGCTCAAACGGCTCCTCAAGCGGACGTCATGAAACGGCTTTCGCGCGCGCTGCGCCGCCTGCGCGACTCCTTCCGCTCGCCGGCCGCCGACCGCGCCTTCGTCCTGCTGAAGGTCTGCTTCGTCCTCTCCCTTCTCGTGTATATGGCCTGGCAGGTGCATCATCAGGTGTTCTCCCGCCGTGTCCGCGAAGTCCCCCTGTCGATGGCGCTTTCCTTCCTCTCCATGCAGGTCATGCTGATAACCCTCGAACTCCTGCTCTCGTGCCTCATCAAGCAAAAAGACGCCACGCGCCGCAATTTCTCCTCCCGCGCTCTCCCGCTGATCCGCAAGAATCTCGCCGAACACATTGCCGGGGAAGATCGCTTTCGTCCCCTGCTCGCCATGTGCATCGTGCACGGCTCCGATGTGCAGCGGTCCCTCGCCGATTTTCTTGGATCGGTCGACGGATCGGCCCGCGCGCGGCTCACAGCGCTCGCCTCCTCGTTGGGAGTGAGCTGGGTTTGGGAAAAAGTGGCCCTATATGGCACGGCCGAACAGCGCAAGGATGCGGCGTTCCACCTTGGCCTGCTCGCCACTTCCTCCTCGAGCGAAGTGCTCCGCCGGATGCTGGCCGATGCTTCTCCGCACGTCCGGACTGCCGCCAGCCGCTCGCTTCTGCGCATGGGGGCCTCCGCGGATGTGGACCAGGTGTATCGCTCCTGCCTCCAATCCCCGCTGCTCGTCCGAGCCTTGCTCATGACGGACCTCCAGCCGCATGCCGCTCGCCTGCTGGACGAGATTTTTCCCCCGGTGTTCGCCGCCGGCGAAGAGTCGCAGCTCGCCGCCGCTCTCGAACTTGCGGCCGGCTGGATGTCCCGATTCCCTTACGCCAAGCTGGTTTCCCTGCTCGTCCATCCCTGCTCGTCCGTCCGGGCGGCCGCACTTCCCTTGCTTCAATTCGAAGGCTCCCCGGCTCAGGTGGAGACGTGGATCTTCGCCGGGCTTGCCGACACCGAGGAACCGGTTCGCCTCGCTGCCGCCCGGCTCGCGGGCAAACTTCGCCTCCGCTCCGCCATTCCCGCTCTCGAATCGTCCCTCGGCGATCCCCACGGGGAGTTGACGCGCGAGTCGCTCCGCGCGCTCGGCGCCATGGGCCCGGAGGGATGGCAAATCCTCGAGCGCGCCGTTCTCTCCCCTCACCCGAAACTCGCCGCGCGCGCCGCCGAAGCCCTGAGCGCCGCGCACGTTTCCCCATTCGAGGCCGCATGATCGACTACGACACGATAGATATCCTCGTCCACCGCGTCTACTTCTTCTTCGAGAGCGGCATCATCCTTTACGTCTTCACCATCAACGCCATCTATTTCTTCCTCACCGTGGCCGGATTCTTCTGCCTTCGCCGCTACCACTCCACCTTTTCCCAGGAGGAAAAGGACCTCCTCATGAAGTCCCCCCTCATGCCCGCCATCTCGCTGATCGTGCCCTCCTACAACGAGGCTATGACTATCCGCGAAAGCGTCGGCGGCATGCTCCGGCTCGATTACCCGAACTACGAAGTGGTCGTCGTCAATGACGGCAGCAAGGACGACACGCTGAAGATCCTGATCGAGGAGTTCAAGCTCTACTTCTCCGCCCGCGACGTCGAGGGGTCGCTTTTCACAAAGCCTGTCCGCGGCGTGTATGAGTCCCGCGAGCCGATCCGCCTGCTGGTGATCGACAAGTTCAACGGCGGAAAGGCGGACTCCATCAATGCCGGCATCAATGCCGCCTCTTCTCCCTATGTGATGGTGGTGGATTCCGACTCGCTCATCGAAAAAGACGCCCTCTTCCAGATGATCAAGCCCTGCCTCGAGGATCCCGAGCGGGTCATTGCCGTGGGCGGCACCGTGCGCGCCGTCAATGACTGCGATGTCCTTCATGGCCGCGTACGCCGCATCCGCTCCGCCGGATCCTGGCTTGCCAACTTCCAGGCCGTCGAGTACCTCCGCGCCTTCTTTGGCGGCCGCGTCGGGTTCAGTCTCCTCAACTCTCTCCTCATCATCTCGGGAGCCTTCGGCCTCTTCCGCCGCGATGCGGTTCTCGAAATCGGCGGCTTCGAGGAATCCACCATCGGAGAGGATATGGAACTCGTCGTGCGCATGCACCACTACTACATCAGGAACAAGAAGCCGTACCGCATCGTTTACGTCGCCCAGCCGGTCTGCTGGACCGAAGTCCCTGACTCGCTGAAAATCCTCAAGCGGCAGCGCAAACGCTGGCAGCGCGGAACCGTCGAGAGCCTGTGGCGCCACCGCGAGATGCTCCTCAACCCCAAGTACGGTACGGTCGGGTTGTTCGCTTTTTCCTACTTTTTCCTCTTCGAAATGCTCGGACCCGCCGTCGAATTCCTCGGCTACTTTCTCACCATCCTCGGCCTGGTTTTCCGCATCATCGCCCCCTCGGTGGCCATCCTGTTCTTTTCCGTGTCCATCATGTCCGGCATGCTCCTCTCCACCAGCGCTGTTCTGCTCGAGGAGTTCACGGTCTGCCGCTACCCGAGCTGGCGCGATAGCTGGAGACTGTTTGCCGCGGCCATCGCCGAAAACTTCGGCTTCCGGCAAATGCTCACCTTGTGGCGCGTGCAGGGACTTATTGACGGCATCAAGGGGAAACGGGGAGGCTGGGGAGCGATGGAGCGCAAGGGGTTCAAGGTGGTGGGCAAGTCCTGAGACGCGTCAGGAAGCGGACGCTGGCCGGAAGATCTCCGCATCCATTTCCTTCAGCGGCGAGCTTACCGCCGGCCGGAAGTCCATTTTCGCCAGCACGTCTTTCTCGACATCGATTCCAGGCGCAACCTCCGCCAATTCCAGGCCGTCTTCCCTTAACCGGAAGACGGCGCGTTCCGTGACGTACATCGCCTCGGCGCCGTGCCGCATTGCCACGCGCGCAGCGAAACTGATCTGCTGCACCTGCCTCACGAACTTGCGGCTGGCGCCCTCTTCCACAATCCGCAGCCGTTCCCCGTCCCAATCCACGCACAGTTGCCCTGCCGTGAACGTTCCCGCGAACACCACGCGCCGCGCGGAATGGGCAATGTTCATGAACCCGCCGATCCCCGGCAGCCGGTTGCCATATTTGCTTACGTTCACATTGCCCGCCTCGTCGCACTCCGCCATGCTCAGCACCGCGACGTCCAACCCGCCCCCATCGTAAAAATCGAACATGTAGGGTTGATCAATGATCGCCTGCGGGTAACGCGATGCCCCGAAACTCATACCGCCAGCGGGAACGCCGCCGATCACTCCCGCCTCCACCGTCAGCACGAAATCCTCCATCGCTTTCCGCTCCGCCGCCAATTGCGCCACGCCTTCCGGGATTCCGATCCCCAGGTTCACAATCTCGCGCGGCCGCAACTCCGCGAAGCATCGCGCCGCGATGTACCGCCGAGGTCCGGCTTCCAGACACGGCATCGACATCTGGCGGCAGTTGCCCTGCGTGACAAAGGCGTCGTCGTACTCACAGTCGTAGGTCTGCGGATGTTGCGCGCGCGGAGCCGCCACAACGCAGTCCACGAAAATCCCCGGCACGCGGATCGATTTCGGATCGCGGCTGTAGTTGGGGACCAGTTCCTCGACCTGCGCAATCACCATGCCGCCGCTGTTCTTCGCCGCCTGGGCAATCGCCAGCGCCTCTCCGGTCATCACCTCGCGCTCGAAGCTGATGTTGCCGAACTCGTCGCTTGCCGTCCCCCGGATCAACGCCACGTCCACCGGCACCGCCCGGTACCACAGCATCTCCCGGCCGCCAATCTGCATCACCTCCACCAGGTCCTCATGCGTTACTAAGTTCACCTTGCCCCCGCCCAGGCGCGGATCGACAAACGTCCCCAGCCCGATGCGGCTGAGCATGCCGGGATTGCCGGAAGCGATCTCCCGGAACAGCTTCGAGATCACGCCTTGCGGAAAATTATATGCCTCAATCTCGTTATTCACCGCCAGCCGCGCCAGCGCCGGAGCCAGGTTCCAATGCCCGCCGATTACCCGCCGCACCAACCCCGGCAGCCCCACATGATTCAGTCCGCGATCCTTCGCGTCCCCCTGTCCGGCCGCATAAATAAGCGTAAGTCCCCGCGGCTTTCCTTCTTCCAAGAAGCGTTCCCGTAATGCTACGGTCAGCGCTTCGGGATGCCCCGCTCCGACAAATCCGCCGGTGGCGATATTGGCTCCGTCCTTGATTTCTCTTACGGCCTCGGCGGCCGTCACGATACGCACACGCATGGGAACTATTTTGCCGGATATGATGTAGCCATGAATCGCCACGTCACTCGCCGCGAATGGTTCCGCCGCGCGCTGGCTCTCCCCGCCGGCGCCTGGCTCGCCCGTTACGAAGCCTTCGCCGAACCGCACCGGGGAAAGGTCAAGATCACCGCTATCAAGGTAATGCAGATCAAAGATATCGCAGGCAACTGCCTCATCAGGATCGAAACCGACGCCGGCATCACCGGCTACGGCGAAGCCGGTTCCACCGGACCCATGGCTCGCGCCCGCGTGGAAACCATGAAGCAATACCTGCTCGGGCAGGACCCCCTCCCCATCGAGCGCCACTTCCACAACCTCACCACCCTCATGCACACCTACATGGCCCACATCCCCACCATCAGCGGGATCGACATGGCCCTGTGGGATATCGCCGGCAAGATTACGGGCCAGCCTGTGAACGTCCTGCTGGGCGGCCCTTTCCGCGACTCGATCCGCATGTACTCCCACGGCATTGGAGTGAACCTGCTCGACCCCGCATCCTGCCGCGCGTGGGCGCAGCGCATTAAGGAAATGCCCGAGAAGTTCACCGCCTTCAAGTGCGGCATCGATTCGATTATCGGCGTCCCCGCCGCCCGCTATGCCACCACGCTCGACAGCGATCAACTCCGCCGCGTCGCCCGCGCTTTTCGTAACGCCCGCGAAGCCGTCGGTGAAGAGATCGACATCGCCGTCCATTGCCACAATGAACTCGACACCACCAGCGCCATGCAGGTGGCCAAAGTCGTCGAGCCCATGAATCCGCTGTTTCTCGAAGACCCGCTCAACGTCCCCTTCTCCGAAGGGTGGGCCGCGCTCCGCCGCGCGGCGCGAATCCCGCTGCTCACCGGCGAAAAACTGGAACTCGTGCGCGGTTTCAAACCGTTCCTCGATAGCCAGGTGGTCGACATCGTCCATCCCGACCTCGCCTTCGCCGGCGGCTTCACCGGAACAAGGAAGATCGCCGATTACGCGCAACTCACGCGCACGCCGGTTGCGCTCCATAACGTGGGCAGCCTGGTTCTCTGCTACGCCAACGCCCACTTCGGCTCCGCCATTCACAACTTCTACCGCTCGGAAAGCGCGCTCGGCCGCCCCACTCGCCACGTCGAGAAGATGTCCGCCGTCCGTCCGCCGGAAGTGAAAAACGGCCATCTCACCGTTCCTCAGGTCCCCGGCCTCGGCTTCGAGCCCAATGAAGACTACCTCCGCTCACAGTTGATGCCCGGTGAACCCTTCTGGTCCTGATTAGGTCCTGATTATTGACTTCTAACTCTGTCATACGCCGCCTGTTAAAATGAGAGGCGTGAACCAGTCCGAAGTTACCACTCCCGAGCAGGTCAACAACACGGCCGCGGAAAGCAAGAAGGAAACTCCTCGCGGCGCTATCGCCGAGTGGACGGTGACCATCCTGCTGCTGCTGTTCGGCACCACCACACTTGTCCAGGCCTTCGTCATCCCCACGGGTTCGATGGAGGACACCCTGTTGATTGGCGACCATCTCCTGGTGGACAAACTCGCCTATTCGCCCCCTGGTTCCATCAGCAAATACCTGCTGCCCTATACCGAAGTCCATCGCGGCGACATCATCGTCTTCCGCTATCCGGTGGATATCCGGCAGACATTCGTCAAGCGTGTCATTGGCGTCCCCGGCGACCGCATTCATCTGGTCAACAAGGTGGTGTATCTCAACGGCCACGCGCTGAACGAGCCGTACAAGGTCAACAAGACCGAGTATGTTGACTCCTACCGCGATAACTTCCCCAGCACCCCCAACATGCGCCTGCTCGGCAAGGCGGACGAAATGCTCGAAAAACACGTCGTGGACGGCGATGTCGTAGTGCCTCCGCACAGCTACTTCGCCATGGGCGATAACCGTGATTCCTCGCTCGACAGCCGCTACTGGGGCTTTGTTCCCCGCGAAAATATCATCGGGAAGCCCCTCATCATCTACTGGTCCTACGATGCCCCCACCGAGGCCCTCGCCAGTTCCACCATCGGCCTCGACCACGTCCTCGACCTCGCTCAGAACTTCTTCTCCAAGACCCGCTGGAAGCGCACTTTCATGCTCATTCGTCCGTACAAGATTCAGTAACGAGCATGGAGCCCCATCCCGGGAACAAATCCAGCCACTACGGGCTCATCCTGGCCGGCGGCCGGGGTACTCGCTTCTGGCCTCGCAGCCGCAGAGCCAAAGCAAAGCAGGTGTTGCCATTCTTCGGCGTGGAATCCCTGATTCAGCAAACCGTCCGCCGCCTGGGGCCGGTTCTGCCTCCGGAACGAATCTGGGTGCTGACCAACGGCTACCTGCGGGCGGAGATCGTGCGGCAACTCCCTGAAGTTCCAAAGAAGCAGATCCTCGCGGAACCAGTGGGACGGAATACGGCCCCCGCCATCGGCCTCATTGCCCAGGTTCTGCACTCTCTCGATCAGAACTCCGTGATGGGAGTCTTCCCCGCCGACCATTACATCACCAGGCCCTCCCGGTTTCTGCGCATGGTTCGCCCTGCCTTCCGGGCCGCCGGCAGTGGAAACCTCGTGGTTCTCGGTATTCAGCCGACCTGGCCGGAAACCGGATACGGGTATATCGAATTTCCCCCCGGTTTCGAGGTGGGCGCCACGAACGCCGTCCCCACTTTGAGTTTCCGCGAAAAGCCCGACCCGGCCACGGCCGCGAAGTTCGTCGAAGCGGGTAACTTCTGCTGGAATGCCGGCATGTTCTTCGGCCGCACGGGCGTATTTCTCGAAGCGCTCCGCCGCCACCTGCCGAAGACCGCGACGCTGCTCGCCGGATTGCCGCCGTTCCCAAGCCGCGCCTTTGCCGCACAACTCGAGCAGATCTTCCCCCTCTGCGAGAGCATCTCCATCGACTATGCCGTCATGGAGAAGGCCGCAAACGTGGTGGGCCTCGCCGCGGACAACGTGGGCTGGAACGACGTGGGAAGCTGGAATGCCGTCTACGAACTGGCGCGCCGCGACCGCGACGGCAACGCCTCGCGCTCGGAGATGATTCAGCAGTCGAGCAGCGGCAACTACGTGGATGCGGCGGGTAAGTTGGTAGCGCTGCTGGGCGTGAAGGACCTGGTTATCGTCGACACCCCGGATGCCCTGCTCGTGGCCGATCGCAACCAGGCGCAAAAGGTCGGCGGCCTGGTGAAATTGCTGGAAAAACAGAAACGCGACAGTTTGTTGTAGAGGCTCAGCCGGAGGTCTTCCCCGGTTTCGCCTCGTCCACCTGCTTCTTCAACCGCCGCATGCCTCGCAGCCAGCGGCATAATCAAACGCCTTGCGCTGGAAGCAGGCCGCTACTTCCGGATGCGGCAGAATGAGAAATCGTTCCGAGCGCAAACCGTCCATCACGGCCTGCGCCACGTCCTTGGGATCGATGGATCCGGCCTTCAGAAAGCTGTCCTGTTCGCCATCCTCGCCAGGCAACATGCGTGTCCGCATACCCTGCGGGCATACGCACGACACCTTGATTCCGGCATCCCCGTGCTCCATTGCGATCCACTCCGCCAGAGCGAGCGCCGCATGCTTGGTAACGGCATAGGACACCGAGCCAATCTGCGTCAGCAGCCCTGCCGCCGGCGCCGCTTGCTGGTTATTTCCACATCCAGGGTAAGCCGGGCTACGGCATCGAGTTGAATCCCGGCGTGGCGAAGGCCCACCTGGCGCCAAGGGAAGTGTGGTGGGGGTAGTGCCTGGCAGGCCTTCTTCCCTTCTACCGTGCCGCGGATGAACTCATCACCCCACCCTGTGGTGGGCTCGCGTTGTTGAACCCTCTGACGCGAATCAAAGTCCGTGTGGTCTCCTGAGTCGCCGGCATGGTCAGAGTGGAATCGAATGCAGGACCGGGACAACCGGCCGGCGCGCTGGCCGGCAACTGCGCAGGCAGTGTGAACGTGGTCCTGTTGTGGATGGTCTCCACATATAGAACGTTCAGAGGCTCGTTGAATGTGAAGTCGACGATGCTTCGCACTGTCCGTGTGAGTTGTGTCCCTTCCGGGCCTACGGTACAAGTGAGTTGCGGATCATCGGCGCGAGCCAGGCTTTGAAAGGCCGGTGTGTTGATTCCGTCATCCTGCAACAGGTCAATGCCCCAGGTGATCGTTCCCAGGACCAGGTTTCCGGACTTGACCAGTTGCTCGTTCGGGAGAAGTGTATATCCCGCTCGAGTCAGCCGGGTTCCTTGACGCTCCAGAAGCCGGGGATCGCCCGAGAGCGTGGCGCATTCAAGCCCGGCATTCGCGCTCGACAGGCCCACTGTCACCGGAGTAAACATACACCGTTGCGAAAAAGAGGCGGCGATCTCCTGGGTGAAGCCAAAAGGTAGGTTTGTAAGCGTAACCGGGGCTGGAGCAGGCGCCGCGGTCCCTGGAGCGGCCAGCGCGGCCACCGGCCATGCCGAGGCGGATGACTGTCCCCATAGGGCGGCACAGGAAAGTAGTCCCAGCATCCATTTGAACATCAATGTCATGAACGTCTCCTATGTAAGTTGTTTCTTGCCGACAAACGACGGATCTTTACACGAGGGAGAAACTACAACACGGGTCACTCTCAAAAGCAAACAAAGTGCCAGAGTGCCCAAACATTCGAAATACAGGACGATAAGCAAACACCGCTCCGGTACATTTTTCCTGGGAAGTAATATTTTCAAAACGCGGAAAAAATAATACAGGGAAATAAGAATCGAGTCGAATTACACAACTTGGCCGTTTGAATCAATACCGCGCTATGTCCTGCGCACGCTAAGTAAGTATCCCATTTTACGCCGCGATGGTAATGCAGAATGATTCCGCGATTGGCGCTCGCCGTGCTGACGGCTACGCAGGAGGTGATCCATGAAGGCTCACATACTCGGTCTTTCCCTATTTGCGGCTTGCCTGCTTGCTCATCCCGCTCCCGCAGCGGGCGCGCAGGCTCCATCCCCAGTCGCGCAATCCGCCAACACCTACTCCGGCACTCTTGTCGATTCCAACTGTAATCCCTCAACACAGCGTGCTGCCTGCGAGGTCTCAGCGTCCACTTCCAGTTTTGCCCTGTTGGCGAACGGGAAGGTTTACGCATTCGATAACGCCGGCAACGTGGCTGCCCAAAAGGAACTGAAGAGTTCCGGGAAAACAGGAACAGTGTCCGTTACAGTCACCGGTAAGATGTCGGGGGCCATGATTCAAGTGGACAACATCAAGATCCACTGATCCTCCCGCGTCCGGGCGGAGCGCGCAAGAGCCCCCAGCGCGCTCCGCCCGCTGACTGGCTAGGTCAGGATTCGAGCGATTTCCGGCAATATTCGTAACACTTCTTCACTTCGGAAACCGTTTCCACGCCTTTGTATTCGTACTCGATGTTTGCGGGGATGGGATACTTTCTGTCGCGAAGCAGTTGCAGCGCTTCCCTGATCTTCGTGTCCCCCGCGCCGAACGGCAGGTTCTCTCCCTGCTCTCTCTTGCGGTCTTTCAGGTGCAGCGTCACGATCGCCTCGTGGTTGCGTTCGATAAACTCGACGGGATCGAAGCCGGCGGCTGTGAAATGGCCGATGTCGAGGTTCATGGCGATGTAGGGCGAGTTTCCTTCCCGCGCCTTGGCGAAGCTTTCCGGCGTCGCGAACTCGTTGTCCAGAACGCGCGAGTGGTTGTGCATCCCCACGCGAATTCTCGCTCTTTTCGCGTACTTGTCGATCCGCCTGGCGGTGGAAACGTTCGACGATGCGGTGATGCACTTCACGCCCAGCGCTTTGGCGAACTCGAACCCCCGCGCGATCTCATCATCATCGAAATCGTCGCGGAAGCTGTAGTTGTAGGCAACCAGTTCGATGCCGGCTTTCCGGAACTTTGTCCTCACTTCGTGGAAGTGGTCCATGGAGACCGTCTTCCTCCACATGCGCAGTTCATCGCGCCGCATGCGGTTGTGAATTCCGGTAGGCTCGACGTGGCCCTGCCAGAGTTCGCAATAGGTGAGGCCCACCTCCTGCATCCCCAGGATCGCCTCCTCGAGCGACCGGTCGCGGAAACTGTAGCTCTGGACGCCGATCTTTACTCCGCGAACGCGGGAGGATTCCGCCGCCCCGCGGGCAGTCCCGGCGGCGAGAATCGATTGGGTAAAGGCGCGTCGTGAAAGCATAGCCAAGCCTCCTTTCCGGACCGGAGAGCGCCCCAGCTAAAGCCCCGGGCAGTCGCCGTCGATAGAACAAGCAGTGCAACCATGATCCTGGGGCATTCGCGCATGATGCCGCAGGGAAGCCATTGGACGCGAGCGCTATCCGCTCAGTGGCCTTTCTGTTTTCGGACGTCCGGCCTTTAGCGCAACCGGACGTCCATCTTTCTTTGCTTCAGTGCGCCGATCCCGCCGGCTCCACACCTTGCAGCATCCCAACCAGATTCCCGTCCGCGTCGAACTCGATCGGCTGCGCTTCGCCAACCACCTCCAGAATCGGATTCCTGCGAATCTCCCCCAGCAGATTTTCGCTCAGCAGAATCGGAGACAGTTCCAGTGTGTTGCGGATCCATCCGATGGATACGTCCCGGGAATCAAACTTCCCAACCGTCGGCCACATGCGCTCCAGGCACTCCCGATCGGTGGCGAAATGAACCGGCGTGCGGATTGCCGCCGGCGTCGAGGCGGTGAGCGAGTTGATTCTCGTGGGCACCCAGTCGATACGGTTCACCAAACGATCCGTCGTCACGTCCGCCATCCCGATGCCAACCGCGTTGTTGTAGGTCAGTGAACTCAAATCGCGCACAAACACCCGGTCGATGCTGGGCGTATCCGGCCAGGGATTGTACTGCCCCTGCACTCCCCGGTTGACCACCTTCGTATCCATGCCGGCGCCGCTGATGTTCTTTCCAATTTCGTCGAGAATCAGGATATCGAGCTGCGGAACGGGGATCTTCCCCATCCAGCTTTTCGCCAGGGCCAGCAATTCCTCTTCCTGGCGTTCCATGTTCTCCACCGGCACCGGAGTGAGTTGCGCCGTGTTGTGATAGGCATCCTCGAGAATGGCCAGACCGCCCAGAATCTTCCCCGAGGCCAGCACCTGCCGCCCTACGCTGCGGATGACGTTTTCCAGCCCCAGCTTATAGGCGTACGTGTGGTAGCGTTGGGCGCCCGCGAACTTGCCCAGGCCGATCGCCATCATCTTCATCAGACCGCTCTCGATCTTCCCCATGAAGTCGGTGTGCCATTTCACCCGTCCCAGCAGCATCACGCCGTCGCTCTCGTAGGCCGTGCGGTCCATGAAGGTCTCAATCCCTTCCGGCGTCGCCCCCAGCGGAACCACGTCCAACTGGCTGATCACCGGGCAGCCCATGGTGGCCTCATGAATTCCGTAATGCGCCAGAACGTCCGCCTGCCCCTCGGCCGTGGCGGCGCCGTGGCTCCCCATCGCGGGGAAAATATGCGGCCTCAGCCCTTGAGACTTGAAGTAGTCCACTACGGCGCGGGCGATGGTGGCGATGTTCGAGATTCCGCGGCTGCCCACTCCGATCGCTACCGATCCACCCGGTTTCACGCGCGAGGCAAAGGGGGATGCATGCAACTGCTTTGCGACTTCACCCGGAATATCCTTGATGCTCCGGTCCGGGAAGTTCTGTCTAACCAGCAAAAGGCGGGATAACTCCATGAGCGCAGTATATCAGGCTCATTGTTCGGGCGGCCCACCCGAGCGCGAGTCTTCCCTACTCCTCGATCTTCCACTCCCGTTCCAGCATCCGCGTGTACTCCCCGGATGCGAAAAGATCGAAATGGAAGTTCCTGCAGCGGATCTCGGTAAAGGGCGACATCTGCTGGTTGCAGGCAAACAAGTGGTCCGCATAGCGGTAATAGTTGCGGATGAAATCCAGGTTCAGCAGTTCCCGCTCCGGTACTTCGTTGAAGATCGAGTTCAGGCCTAGCGCCCGAGAGAAGATCGCCTTGTAGTCTGCCACACCCCACGTCCGCAGCTTCTCCCTCACGTTATCCGGCGGATCCTCCACCAGGAGCGTGGCAAAGCTTTGATGCTTGATGCCCGAGTTCTTCAGGCCCGCATCCCGTTCCACCATTTCCATGCATTGCTCGATCCACCGCCCGAGATCGCGCCCGAGGTAGAAAAGCATCCGCAGTTCGCAAAAGCGCCCCTCCAGCAGCTTCTGATCGAGTTCCCAGGCAGTAAAGTCCCCGCTCGGAAGGAGCCCCTGCAACATCAGGCTGGCGCGAGAGCTTTCCAACAGCTTATTCGGACCACTCGAGTCCGAAAACGGATGTAAGATCAGCGGCGGCAGCTTCCACACTTTCTGCGGGCTTAAAACGGTTTCCATCGTCTCCCTCCCCTTCATCGACATGTTCCGCAAAAACATTTAGAACTGATTCAGGAAGCTCCGCTACTTCCGCTGTTCCAGCGTCACTTTCACTTCCATCGGCGCGCCCGACCGCAGCACTTTCACATTTACCACGTCTCCCGGCTTCTTCGCCCGCAGCGCATAGGTGTAATCGTAGAGATTCTGAATAGTCTTCCCATCGAACTCGATCAGGATATCACCTCCACGTAGTCCAGCCTTGGCCGCCGGCGAGCCGGCACGGATGTCCGAAAACCGCACCCCGTTCGGCAGTTCCGTGAAATCGGGAATACTGCCGAAATACGGCCCGTACCCCGAGCCGCCCGCGGAGCCGCCCACAGGCATGCGCGGCGGCTCCACTTTGACAAATTCCGGCCGCTTCACTTCCGCCAGTTCCTCCGTCACGCCCGCTACGATGCGCAGCACCTTCACCGCCTGCGGGGCGTCAATCTTGTCCCAGGTATCGCTCGGCTTGTGGTAGTCGGCATGGAGTCCGCTGAAAAAGAACAGGACGGGCACCTGCTTTGTTGTAAAAGAAGTGTGATCGCTCGAGCCGTACCCGCTCTTCTCGGTCAAATCCACGCGCAGATCCACACCCTGCGCGGCCTTCTCCACGAGGGTCTTCAAGTTGCTGCCTGTCCCCGACCCCCCGACGTAGACCTTCCCGTTCTGCACCCTTCCGATCATGTCCATGTTGATCATCGCCACCGCCTGATCCAGCGGCAGCTCCGGCTGGCCCACATAATAGCTGGACCCCAGCAATCCGAGTTCCTCGCCCGCGAATGTCATGAACAGTATGCCGCGCTTCATCCGCGGACGCGCTCCGAAATATCGCGCCAATTCCATCACGCCCGCCGAGCCGGATGCGTTATCGTCCGCTCCGTAGTGCACCTTCCCGATCAGCGACGGAGCCAGCGAGTGCTGGTCGCCCAAGCCCAGGTGGTCATAATGCGCTCCAATCACCACATACTCGTCCACCTCCCCGGGGAGATAGCCCACCACGTTGCGCACCTTCTTCTGTACGTGCTGCACCTCGGTCTCGAGTTCCAGCTTGAGCGTTTCCGGAAGGGCGAATGACTCCGGCCTCAGATCCTTATCGATCCCGCTCACGATCTTGCGCAAATCCTTCCCCGCCGCGATCATCCATTGTTCGGCAGTTTCCCAGTGGATCTGCACGAAGCTGATCCCCGCATCCGCCGGCCCGTTTGTCTGCCCGAATTTCTCCAGCGTATCGGTCTCGCCGGCGCGATTCGCCATGTTGTTGACAAAAATCACCGCCTTGGCGCCGTGCAGCCGGGCGTTGAACGCCTTGTTCGCAAGCTGCGCATGCATCGTGTAGGCTTTGCCCGCGAACACACTGTTCTCATCGAACTCCTGCGGCTCATAACGCAGCAAAAGCACGCACTTGTCCTTCACGTCCAGATGCGCATAATCGTCGTAGTTGTACTCCTTGGCGGAGATCCCATAGCCGGCAAACACCACTTCGCAAGTGGTCCTGCCGCTGGCGGAGAAATTCAGCGGGACGAAATCCTCCCGCGCCCTCAGCCGCTTCTTCGTTCCGTTTTCCTCGATGACCAGGTGGTTTTTCGGCCCCATCCGCGCCTGGATAGTCACCGAAAACTCCTGGAAGTAGCTGCCGTCCACGGGCTTCAATCCGGCAAGGCGGAACTGATGGGCAATATAGTCGGCGGCTTTCTCGAGCCCCGGTGTGCCCGTGCCCCGGCCCTTCAACCTGTCGGATGCGAGGTACTTCACGTACTTCAGGTAGCCCGACGGATCGAGCTGCGGAGCCTCGGCTTTGCCGCCCGCCCATGCCATACACCCCAGCACCGCCAGCGCGCCGCCCATTCCCACGATTCTTCGCATCATCTCCTCTGCTTCACCAGGCCCCTACTTCACCGGAATCGCGAGTTTCACCTCGCAGCAGGCGTCATCCTTCTTGGCCGCCTGCGTCTTCTTCGAATAGTCCAGTTCGTAATCAATCACTTGCTTCAACTGCTCCCAGGGCACGTTCCCCACCAGCCGCCGCCCGTTCACGAACAGAGTCGGAGTCTGGTTGATCTGCAGCGCCCGAGCCTCGCCCTCGCTCTTCTCCACTTCTTTTTCCGTCAACTTCCCCTCGATGCACTGCGTCAACTGGAGGCCGTCCACGCCGTGGCCGTTGGCAAATTCGAGCGACTTCGGTTTCACGTTTTCAGGCGAAATCTGCCCTTGCTGGTCGAAGATCCAGTCATGGAACTGCCAGAATGCCCCCTGATTGAGTCTGTGGACGCACTGCCCGATGATGGCGGCGGTCTTGGCCCAGGGATGAATCTGCTCGAGCGGAAACGTCTTGAAGACCAGCTTCACCTCGGTGGGATAGCTCTTCTCCAGGTTGGCCCGAAGCGTCTTCGCCTCCTCCTTACAGAACTGGCACTGGAAGTCGCTGAACACCACCAGAGTCACCGGAGCCGCCGGAGGGCCAGCCACCGGGGCGCCCTCAGTCTTCAGCAGTTTCAAGTCTCCGGCGAACGGACTCTCCCGAATGTCCAGCACTTTACTCTGGAGAATCTTCTTCCCGTCTTTCGAGACCAGGAACTGCACCTGCTGGTTCATGTTCTTCCCGTCAGTAACCGTAATATCTACAGCCATCAGGCCCGCCACCTCGGAAGCCTTCGGATCCCCCACGATCACCTTCAGGTTCATGGGCAGCATGAACTGGTGGCGCAGGTAAGCTTCCATCATCGGCTTGTCAAACGCCGACTTCTCCGCGGCGAACACTCCCTCGGCAAGAGTGACGAGTGCGAATAGGGACACTACTACAGTCCTGGACATATATCCCTCATTGTAGCGTCGTTCCACTAGCGCCATTTTGCCGAAATCTTTTCTCCGCACACGCGTCTGATACCCTAGAATTGTGCGCGTCCTAGTATTGTTCTTCGGCCCGCTGAAGGACATCACCGGCCTTTCCCAAACCGAGGTCGATCTTGCTCCCGGCAGCCGGCTGGATTCCCTTTTCGACCACTTCGCCGGCCAGTTCCCGCGGCTGCGGGAGATGGCGCCTTCCATCGTAATCGCGCACAACCGGCAGTTCGCGCCCAGGGAAACACCCTTGGCCGAGGGTGACGAGGTTGCCTTCCTGCCGCCGGTCAGCGGGGGGCTGGGACCCTATACGCACGAAATCCGCGACCCCCACGGCCACTTCTTCGCCCTCACCCGCCAACCCATTGACGACAAATCACTTCGTAATGAGCTGCTGGCCGGCTCGGATGGCGCGGTAGTGACCTTCGAAGGTGTTGTGCGGAACAATTCGAAGGGCCGCGCCACGCGCTATCTCGACTATGAATGCTACGAGGAAATGGCCATCGAGGTACTCGCCCGCATTGGACGCGAGATTGCCTCGGCCCATTCCATCGCGCGAATCGCCCTGGTCCACCGCCTGGGCAGGATGGAAATCGGCGAGGCGAGCGTCGTCGTGCTGGTAACCTCGCCCCACCGCCAGGCCGCCTTTGCCGCCGCGCTCGAAGGCATCAACCGCCTCAAGCGAACCGTCCCCATCTGGAAGAAGGAATACTTCGAAGACGGCGAAGTATGGGTGGAAGGGGAATGGGATCCATCCGTTATCTCGCGCTGATCGCCGCCTGCTTCCCCGCTTTCGCCCAGCCGGAGCCGAAGCCGCCCGTCATCCGCGTGGACGTACGCCTCGTTCGCCTGCTGGTGACGGTGAAGGATTTTAACGGACACGTGGTGGGCAATCTCTCCAGGTCCGACTTCAAAATCCTCGACAACGGAGTTCCGCAACAGGTTTCCCTCTTCGAGAAGTACACCGAACAGCCGATCTCCGTCGCCCTGTTGATGGATACCAGCGGCTCCATCGCCAAAGACCTGCGCATCGCCGTGCAATCCGTGAAACGTTTCCTCAACGCCCTCATCCAGGAAGGCAATCCCGCCGATGAAGCTTCGCTGTTCACTTTCAACTATGAGGTCCTGCAGCACACCGGCTTCACCCGCAATCTGGGCCTCATCGAACGGCGTATTCAACCTTTGAAGGCCGAAGCCGGCACTTCCCTCTATGACGCCATCGTGTACGGGTCGCAGGCGCTCGAATCCCGCGACGGACGCCACGTCATCCTCGTCGTGACGGACGGCGGGGACACCACCAGCACCTATCGCTATCATGACGCCCTCAGGGCCGCCCACCTTGCCGACGCCCCCATCTATTCCATCCTGCTGATGCCCATCACCAACGACGCGGGACGCAACATCGGGGGCGAAAACGCCCTGACCACCCTCGCGCAGAGCACCGGAGGCCGCATGTTTACCGCCACCGTCGGAGCCGAACTCGATCAGACACTCAACGAAATCCTCAAGGATCTGCGCACACAATACCTCATCGGCTTCTATCCTAAGGGGGTTCCGCCCACCAAAGACCCCTTCCACACCCTGCGCCTCGACCTCTCCCGCCGCGATTTGCAGGCGGTTACCCGCAGCGGATATTATGAGGATACTCATTAATCCCGTGCCTCCAGAAATCACAAAGAAACAAAAACCCACCGATCAGACCTACGAAGAGCCAAAGTATCTCAAACATCTGATCGAAAATCACACCCCGGTGCGCGTCAAGCTGGAAGATGACACGGAAGTGTCCGGCGTCATCGAGTATTACGACGCCTCTTTCATCCGCCTGACGCGGGACGACGGGCCGAACATGTTCCTCTTCAAGCACCATATCAAGTACCTGTACGAGGTCTGATCGGTGCTTCCCCTTTCCACCGCCCCATGACCCGCTCCTACCTCGAATCCGCCGTGGAGATCGCGCGTGAATCCGGAGCGCTGCTCTCACGCTTTCTGGAACGGCGCATCGGCTTCGAACTGAAAGGCGACTACGACCTCGTAACCGAAGCCGACCGCGCCAGCGAGCGGCTCATCGTCGAGCGCCTCTCCTCCTACTTCCCCACCCACGGCATTGTCGCCGAAGAGGGCGGCGGCCACGAAAGCCCTTCGGAATACCGCTGGTACGTGGACCCGCTCGACGGCACCACCAACTTCGCCCACGGATATCCGGTGTTTAATGTCACCCTCGCCCTCGAGCGGGCCGGAGAGATGATCGCCGGAGTGATCTTTGATCCCGTCCGCCAGGAGATGTTCACCGCCGAGCGCGGCTCGGGCGCGTGGCTCAACAACCGCCGCATCCACGTCTCGAAAACGAGCAAACTCGCGGACTCGCTCGTGTCCACCGGCTTCCCCAGCCGCAAGCGGCACCTCAACCTGAATGTCCACTTCTACCACCAGTTAGCCATGTGCACCCACGGTGTACGGCGCGGAGGAGCAGCCGCCCTCGACCTGGCTTATGTCGCCTGCGGACGTCTCGAGGGCTTCTGGGAGTTCTCTCTGAACCCCTGGGACATGGCCGCCGGCAATCTGCTGGTTCAGGAAGCCGGAGGCTGCGTCACGGACATGAAAGGGGCGCCGGTAAGCCTCCGCGGACCGCACATCGCGGCCGATAACGGCGTCATCCATGCCGAGATGATTGAACTCTTCCGGGAGATCTTCGCCGGGCAGTACCGCTATCCGCTGCCGGTGATTTCCGTCGGCTAAGCCACGCGCTACCGCGTCCACGAGAGGTTAATGTTCGTCACCGAACCGTCTTTGATGTCGATGTCCTGCTCCTGCCTGTGGAACCCTTCCTTCTCCAGCGCCAGTTTGTGCGCCCCCGCCGCCAGCGTGATCTGCGCCGGCGTCCGTTCAGTACGCTCCCGGCCGTCGATGAATATCGTTGCGCCCGGCGGCGTCGTGTGAATGACCACCGTCCCGATGGCCCGCTCCATCACAATCACCTGGGAACTCTCGTCAGGCATCATGAAAATCCGCTGCTGCTCGCGGTAGCCGCCGGCGATCGTGGCCAGCGTATGGCGCCCCGGCGGCAGCGTCATTTCGCAGGGCGAAGTGCAAATGAGCTTCGGCTGCCCGTCAAACATGATCTTCACTCCCGGAGGAGAGGTGACCACGCGCACGGCGGCGTCCTGTGGCTGCGGTTCCTGTTTGCGGACGGCCGCGGGCGTTTTGCGCGGCGCGGGTTCTGCCGCGGGCTCCGGGACCTTCACCGGGGGAGGCGCCTCGGGAGCTTTCTCCTCCTGGGCGGGCCTCTCCTCCTCGGGAGGCTTCGTTTGCTCCACTGGCGGAGGCGGAGGCTCGGGTCTCCCTGCCTGCGGGCCCATCGGGGACGGTTTGGCCTCGTTGTTCGCCACGGACGGCGCCGCCTGCTCCGGTTTCTGCTGCGGAGTGTCGTTGTGAAACAGGAGCATGTTCAGACCCGCCGCCATCAAACCCACCACGGCGAACCCGGCGAGAAATGCAAACACAGTCGAGCGTTTACGCGATGCCGGAACCTGCTCCGGAGGCAAAACACGCGAGGGAACGGCAGGCGGCGTTGCGGGCTTCCCTGGGCGCGCCGCCGCCTGCTTCACCATCATCGCCGGCTCTGCCACCGTCTCCTGCTCGTCGATGGCGCCCTGGCGCACCGGCTTCCAGTTCGGCCGCGCCGCACACGCATTGTGCAGCGCTTTCGTGAACGCCTCGCAGTTCGGAAATCGGGCCTTGGCGTCCTTGCTGAGAGCCCTCCGGATCACCACGTCGACCGCGGCGCCGAGAGTCGAGTTGAGACGCTGCGGCGGAATGGGCTCCTCATGCACAATCTTGAACATCAGCGCCGGCACCGTGTTCCCCGTAAACGGCCGCTCCCCGGTCAGTAACTGGTAGGCGATGACCGCCAGCGAGAACTGGTCCGCGCGGCCATCCACCGCGAGATCCGATATCTGCTCGGGCGACATGTAGCTTGGCGTGCCCAGCACCATGCCCGTATTCGTGGCCTGCTGCGAAGTGAACTTGGCCACCCCGAAATCGGTGATCTTTACCGCTCCGTTCGACGTCAGCATGATATTCGCCGGCTTGATGTCGCGATGAACGATTCCCCGGCTGTGGGCATAGTCGAGCGATGCTGCCGCGTCATCGAGAATGTGGAACAGCAGCTCTTTGTGGATCGGCTTCTCACCCGACATCAGTTTTTCGAGCGTCGGCCCGTCCACATATTCCATGAACACGTAGCAGACGCCGTCGGATTCCTGAATGTCGTAAATCGTCACAATGCCCGGGTGGGAGAGGATGCCCGCGGAACGCGCCTCGCGGAACAGGCGGTCGCGGAGAAACTGCCGCTCCTGGTCGCTGGCGGCCTCCGCCAAACGGATCGTCTTGATGGCTACCGTGCGCCCGATGGACGGATCTTCGGCCCGATAGACGACGCCCATTGCGCCTCTGCCCAGCTCCCCCGTGATCCGATATCGCCCGATCTGTTCCATCCGGAAGGCCATTTTATTGTAGCAACCGGCTTCGGGCGAGAACGTGCTGGTACAATCGAAGTTACTTACACCGCCATGTTTCAATCGCTGTTTGGCTCGACAACCGAGAGCGAGCCGAATCTCCTCGAGAGGCTGAAAAAGGGCATCGAAAAGACCCGCACCGGCTTCGTGTCGATGATCGAAGACACCCTGCAAGGGAAGAAGGAAATCGATTCCGATCTCCTCGAGGAACTGGAATATTCCCTCATCACCGCCGACATCGGCGTGCGCACCGCCACGGAGATCCTCGAAAGCATCCGCCAGCGCGTGGACCGCAAACTGGTGAACGACGCCGGGGAACTGCGCGCCCTGATTAAGCAGCGCCTGCTCGATGTGCTCGAGTCCGTCGAACGACCCGTGCCCACCGTCGCTCAGCCGCCTGCCGTCGTCATGGTGGTGGGCGTCAACGGCGCGGGCAAAACCACCACCATCGGTAAACTGGCCCACAGGTTCCACACCGAAAAACGCAGCGTGCTGCTCTGCGCCGCCGACACGTTCCGCGCGGCCGCCATCGATCAGTTGGAGGTCTGGGGCGAGCGCACGAAAACCGAAGTCATCCGCCAGCAGCCCGGCTCCGACCCGAGCGCTGTTCTCTTCGACGCCCTCCAGGCCGCCCGGGCGCGCAAAGTGGATTACGTCATCGTGGATACCGCGGGCCGCCTGCACACTAAGACCAACCTCATGGCCGAACTCGAAAAGATGGGCCGCACGGCAAACAAAGTGATTCCCGGCGCGCCCCATGAAGTCCTGCTCGTGCTCGATGCCACCACCGGCCAGAACGGACTCGAGCAGGCCAAACACTTCACGCAATCGAGCGGCGTCACCGGAATCGTCCTCACGAAGCTCGACGGCACAGCCAAAGGCGGCGTGGTGGTGGCCATCGCCCGGGAACTCAACCTCCCCATCCGCTACATCGGCATCGGCGAAAAAGTGGAGGATCTCCTCCCCTTCGAACCGGAACGCTTTGTCGAATCACTGTTTGAAACATCATAATCATTCCATGGACCAGGATTACCTTGCCCAGGCGCTGGAACTGGCAAAGGAAGGAGTTGGCGAGACCAGCCCGAATCCGGCAGTCGGGGCGGTCGTCGTGCGGGATGGCGTTGTCGTGGGGCGAGGCTTTCATGTCTATGCCTTGAAGAAGCACGCCGAGATCGTGGCATTGGAAGAAGCGGGCGAACTTGCCCGCGGAGCCGATCTCTACGTGACTCTCGAGCCCTGTTCCCACCAGGGCCGCACCGGACCTTGCGCCGACGCCGTCATCGCGGCCGGCATCCGCAAAGTGACCGCCGCTATGGAAGATCCCAATCCGCTGGTGGCGGGCGAAGGCTTCCGCAAACTGCGCGCCGCTGGCATCGAGGCGCAATTGGACGATCGCCACGCCGCCGCCGCCCGCAAACTGAACGAAGCCTACATCCATTTCATGAAAACGCGCCGGCCCTTCGTTACCCTCAAATCGGCGGTGACGCTCGACGGCAAAATCGCCGCCCCCTACGATAACGATGGCTGGATCACCAGCGAGCGTGCGCGCGCCCATGTGCAGACGCTGCGGCATGCCTCCGATTGCATCCTCACCGGCATCGGAACCGTCCTCGCCGACGATTGCCTGCTCAATGACCGCTCCGGTTTGCCGCGCAGCCGCCCGCTCCTCCGCATCGTGCTCGATTCCCAACTCCGGCTGCCGCTCGCCTCGAAAATGATGGCCAGTTGCCGCCATGATGTGCTGGTGGTGACCACCTCCGCCGCCGGCGCCGACCGCAAAGCCGCGCTCGAGCAGGCGGGAGCCGAAGTGGTGGTGATGGACGGCAAGGACGGCCGCACGGATCTGCGCACTCTCGTGAACTGGCTCGGCGAGCGAGGCTATCAATCGCTGATGATCGAAGCCGGCAGCCTGGTGAACTGGGCGGCGCTCGAATCCGAAATCGCTGACCGGATCTTCCTTTACTACGCCCCGAAGATCCTCGGCGGCATGCAATCGCTTCCGGTCGCCGGCGGCAAAGGAAGGTCCCGCAGGCGTGACGCCATCCAGTTGGAGAACGTCACCCTGCACCAGATTCCCCCCGATGAATTCGCGGTGGAAGCGTATCTGAGGAAATCGGCGGATGTTCACGGGAATCATTGAAGAGCTTGGCACGGTGGAGTCGGTGGAGGCCCGCGAAGCGGGAGCGCGGCTGCGGATTCGCTGCGCCACCGTGCTCTCGGATGCCGTGGAAGGTTGCAGCATCTGCGTCAACGGAGTCTGTCTTACGGCAGTCGATCTCCGCCCCGATTCCTTCGCCGCGGACCTCGCCCCCGAAACCCTCCGCGCCAGCAGCCTTGGCGCCCTCCGGACCGGCTCCAAAGTGAACCTCGAACGCTCCCTCGCCGCCGGAGGGCGGCTGAGCGGCCATATCGTGCAAGGCCATGTCGATGCCGCCGCCGAATTTCTCGGCCTCGAACCGCTTGGCTCGGACAACTGGTGGCTCCGCGTCCGCGTGCCGCCCGAAGCCGCGCGCCTGCTGGTCTATAAGGGTTCCGTGGCGATTGACGGCATCAGCCTGACTGTGGCCTCCATCGAGGGCGATGTGCTCTCCGTCACCATCGTTCCCCACACCTTCCGCAACACCACGCTCGGTTCCCTCAAACCCGGCGATCGAGTGAATATCGAATGCGACATTGTGGCCAAGTACGTGGGCAAGCTCCTGGGACGAATCGAACTGCCGGGCGGGCTCACCCTGGAAAAGTTGAAAGACCTCGGCTACTGATCAGCCGCGCTGCAACTCGAGCATGATCTCCCGCGCCGCCTTGCGCGCTTCTTCCACCTGGTTGATCTCGAAACTGATGGCCCCCACCTTGGCGTGACCGCCCCCGCCGTATCGCTCGCAGATCGTCGCCAGATTGTGCACCAGCGGCCGCGGAGCCCACGGATTCGATCCCACCGATACCTTCGTGCGGAACGTCGACACGCTCACCGACACCGTGTACAGCGAATCGGGAAACAGGTGGTAGGGGATGAACTTGTTGTATCCGTCCAGATCCTCGCCCACCAGGTCGAAATAAACCACCCCGCCCTGGCATGCGCTCCGTTCGCGGATCACATCCACCGATCGCAGGTGGCGCTCATAAAGAGGCCGGTAGAGATCCTGTACTTCGGGTTTCTCGATGATGACGCCCAATCGCTCATACATCATCCAGCGGATCATGCTCTGCACGATACCGGACCCTTTGGACCCCTCGATGACGAGAGTGAGCTTCATCGCCGGTGCGCCCAGTTGCACGGCTTCCTTGGCGCTCGAATATTGCGCTCCATCGATGATGTCCGCCCATTGGACGAGTTCGTCCAGATCCGCCGCCTTGTATCCCCACTTCTGCCGTGTCGCCGTCGCGATGAACTTCGTGCAGGAACGGTAACTCGGGTCGAATAGCTTCTTCCCGCTCGTGTCTTTGTGGAAATGCTCAGCGTCTTCGGGCGAGAGAAATGCGCTCTGGTGATGGTCGAACCACCAGGTCAGGTTCGGGTTCGGCGAGTATTTGAAGTCGACAATGGCGTTCTCATCGCCGTCAAACAGACTGTCCTCGAACAGTTGCGAGGCCTTGTGCGCCATGCCCGTATAGACAAACTCGGCATCCGGGGCAATCGTGTCCCGGTAGAAGCGGCTGAAGAACGCCGCTGACGCTGCTCCGTCGAAGCAGTGGTCATGATAGAGGACCCTTACACGCATGGTTCGCAATGAGGAGCGGAAAACTCATTAGCTTGCCTCAAACAGGTAGGAAAAAGCAAGTGCAATCGTTATTGTCCTTTGGCAAAATCAATGGCGGCGGCGCGCTGCCCACGGCAAACCGGCTCCCGTCAGGGCGGAATGAGGCGATGGAACACGTAGATCCTCCGAAACGTTGTTCCATTGTATCGCAGCAGCCGCGCCCAACCGGGCTCTATTTCCCCACCAGGCGGTAGCTGACAAAAGCCACGCGCCGGCTGTCCGGCGACCACGAAGGCACGTTCATCGTTCCCTGCCCCCCGAACAGCGTGGCGATGATCCGCGGCTTGCCTCCGCCGGCGGGAGCCAGCCGCAGGGTGACGTCTTTGTTCGGCGGATGCCCGCTCACGGTCTTCTCGAACGAGACATAGACAATCCATTTGCCGTCCGGAGACGGGTGCGCGAACCAGTCCGCCGAATCCTCACCCGGAATCAGCATCTGCTGCCCGGAGCCGTCCGCCTTCATCCGCCAGATTCGCATCAGGCCGCTGCGCACCGAGTTGAAGTAGATATATTCCCCGTCAGGCGAGTAGTCCGGACCATCGTCCAGGCCGGGGCTCGTGGTCAACCGCTTCTCCTCGCCGCCTTCCACGGCCATTGTGTAGATGTCGAACTCGCCGTTGCGGCTCGCGCAATACGCCACCGTCTTGCCGTCCCGTGACCACCCATGCCAATACGAGGGAAACTTGCTGGTCAGCAGCCGCGGGACGCCGCCATCGATCGGAAGAATGTACACCTGAGACTGCCGGTTCGCCGACCCGTCGCTGATGGCCAGCCATTTCCCGTCGGGCGAGATGCCGTGGTCATTGTTGCAGCGCGTCCGCTCCCCGGTGTCGATGGCCTTGGGTTCTCCTCCCGCCGCTGCCAGGCGATAGATGCGGCCCCCGGAATTGTAGAGAAGATACGAACCGTCGCGCGACCAGTTGGGCGCCTCGAAATGTTCCTTCGCCCTCCGCACGATATGGCGCTCCCCTGTGTCGATGTCGATTGTCTCGAGCGTGCTCTCCACCACCCGTTCCCTGTCCGGAACCACGCCGCGTACGTCCATCTCCACCTTCGAAAAGATGGCTGTGGTGACCGCCGTGTTGTCGTGCGACGACAACGCCAGACCCGCATAGATCGACTCGGGCATCTCCACCGTAAGCGCGCCGATGGGTTCGAACGGCTGCCCCGGCCTGGCCGCTTCCGCGGAGATGATATTGCCGTGCCGCTCGAGCCTCGCTACCACCGGCGGTGTCAACTTCGTCCGCACTTCGGCCGTCGGGCCGCCCTTCACCTTGCGGTATTGCAGCGCCAGCAAACCGTCGCCGTGAAAGGCGAAATCCGCGTATGGCGAATCGGCGTCCAGCGTGGCGCGAAAGATGGGGCCGCCCTTGCGGTGCGCATGCGTGCCCTCGCCCACCCATTCAACCGTCGTCGCGAGCGACACGTCGCCGCTTACTTTGCTGTAGACGAAATGGAAGCCATCCTCCGCCGCCCACATGTTCCCTCCGCTGCCCGTAATGCGGTAGGTCCCGGCCGTTGCGTCATACCGGACGCTCCCCGGAATGCTTGTATTGCCGGCGTCCGTCGATGCTTCAAAGAGCCCGATCTTCTCCGCGCTCGCCGGAGCCAGCAGGATAGTGGTGAGTGCAACAAGGCGATACATGAGTCTCTTCGCAGTGTATCCCCACTGCCCTATTGGGTGGACCAGTAGCCGGGCCGGTGCCGGATCCGCGCGTCCGGACGCCGCGGCAGGCGCACTTCGATGTGGTGATGCCCCGGTTCGCCTCCCTCCGGCGAAAAGCTCAGTACGTACTGCGCATGCAACTCCGCCCCCAGCTTTTCCATCACTCCTTCAAGCTCCCGCTGCCGCGTAAAGGGAAAAATCGTCCCCCCGCTGGCCTCCGCCAGAACCTTCGCCGAATTCGGCATGTTGAGCCTCGAAAGCTCCCCGAGGCCGGCCAGCAGATCCACCCGTTGTTCCCCCGGAGGCAGTTGCGGATTGATTTGCGAAGGCGGGCCCCCATCGATGGTGCCTGTCTGTTCGGTCGGCGGGCCCGGATTCTTGCGCGGCAGCGGGCGCCCCTTCCCAGACGACTTCGTCGTGAAGGCCGTCTTGAACGCCGAGTACGTGGCGGCATAAATCGTCACCCCCGCCGCTTGCGCAGCCGCGGCCACCGAATCCAGATCCGTTTCGCTCCCCCGGTCCCGCGATTCGGAAATGAGCAGCAGCACGCGCCGCGTGTTCGGCATCCCGCGCAGCCGGCGAATCGCCTCATAGGCCGCGTCCAGCATCCGGCCGGTCCTCTCTTCTCCCGTCTCCAGCCGCCCGAAGGATGCCGCGAGCCGGCCGGGGTCGTTCGTGCAATCCTCCATCCACGTCACCCGCCCGGCAAACGAGAGAAGTCCCGCGCACCCGCGCTCTCCCGTAATCAGCGGCTGCACCATCGCGCCGATTTTCCTCACCTTCTCGAGCGCCGCCGCGGAGATTCCCGACGCTTGCACGGCGATCATCAGTGCGATCGGGGCCACACCTGTGCCCGTCGAGTCGACAATCAGCCGCCGCGCCTCGCCGTTGTCGAGCACGACGAAGTCCGAGGCTTCGAGGCCGTCCACATTGCGGCCTTTGCCGTCCATCACCGTAACAGGAACCATGACAAGGCGCGCGCGGGCATCGAAGTGAGATTCCTGGGCGGCCAGCGCCAGCGCCAGAAAGAACGCAAGCTTGCTCATCCGGCTTTCTACCAGCATGCCAAGGGCCTGTATCTGGCAAACTGTTGGGGGTGTCTCGCGCATTGGTGTTTTTGTTGTTGGCTCCGGCGTTGATGGGCCAGCCGGCGCGGCCGGTTGTGGGAGATACGCGCCCTCTGCCCCAGGATCTGCTGCGGCAAGCCCTTTGGGACGGGTCGAAGTGGCGAATCGAGGTCCGCTCGCCGGGAGCGGCGGCCCTGCGCCTGCATTTCAGCGGCTTTCATGTCGGTAACGGGCACGTGACGATCACCGGCAGCCAGTCTGCCGCGGGTCCCATTACCCGGGATGGGCTTCTCTCCGATGGCGATTTCTGGTCGCCTCTCCTCGCCGGCGATACGGTCATCGTCGAGTATGAACCCGCCCCCGAGGCCGCCGGCGAGTTCCCTTTCCGCATCCCGGAAGTTGGGCATTTTTACGCTACTCCCCTTCGGAAAGACCGTGAACGCGCGCTCGTGGCCTGTCACGTCGATCTCACCACCCATCCCGCTTGGCTCACCCCTGCATCAAGCGTCGCCTTGATGCTGTTCGAGACAACGGACATGGGCATCCCTTATTGGACGGTCTGCACCGGCACGCTGCTCGCCGATACCAACCGCACGGGCCGCCCTCTGTTCCTAACCGCGCACCACTGCATAAAGACCGATGAGGAGGCGCGGACCCTCGAAACCTACTGGAATTTTCAGAACACCGTTCCCTCCACCCTCGATTATTACAGCGGCAACTTCGGCAACTGGGTTCCGGCAAGCCTGGCCACCACCTTGCCGAAAGTCACCGGAGCCGCCATCCTGAAAACCACCAGCGAATCGGAGGGCGATGGCACGCTCCTGCTCCTTGCGGCAAGTCCGCCTGCGGCAAGTCCGCCCGCGGGCGCGCTGTTCGCCTCCTGGAACACCCGGGAATTGCCGGTGGCTGCCGCTACCGGCACAGTGCATCATCCCGACGGCAGCTTCAAACGCATCACGCTGGGCCAGCGCGCCGCCAACGACCCCGGAACCAACGTCGAGGGCAAGTTCCGGCCTTCGGATTACTACTACAAGATTTCCGAACTGGTGGGTCTCACCGAGGGAGGCTCTTCCGGCGCCGCGCTCCTGACGAATGATTTTCTCGTCTCCGGAGTGCTCAGCTACGGGCCCGAGGTCTCCTGCTCTGACCCGAACCGCCTCGGCATCTACGGCCGGTTTACGCATTTTCTTCCTCGCATCCAATCTGTGTTGAATTTCGCCTCTCCCGGCCCCTGCATGGCGGAGATCACCGCGGTGAATCAGCAGATCGCCTCTTCCGGAGGCGGCGGCACATTCAACATCAGCGCGCCGCCGGGATGCTACTGGGCCGTGGCATCGGATTACAACCACATCTCCGTGGCCCCCAACGCGGGGTCCGGACCCATGAATGGCGTAACCTTCACCGTCGCGCCCAACACCGATTCCCTGGTCCCCACCTCCGCGCGCGCCGGTACGTTCAGCGTCATCAGCGAAGAGCGCCGCGTCGTCCATCTCATGCAGAAAGGAACGGACGGCAACATCGCCTACGCGGACGTCCCGTTGACCCACCTCTTCGCCCAGGAGATCAATTTCCTGAAGGGGTATAACGTCCAGGCCTACGGCTGCTCCCTGCCGTCAGGATTCTGCCCCGAGGACACCACCACGCGCGGCCAGATGGCCGAATTCATCATCCGCGCTCTTTACGGCGACAACTTCACCGCCACCGGAACTCCCTACTTCACCGACGTGGCCGCCACCCACCCCGCCTTTCGCTTCATCCAGAAGATGAAAGACCTGCGGATTACCGACGGATGCACGCTCACCACCTACTGCCCCGATGACTCCGTCACCCGCGGCCAGATGGCGGCGTTCCTTATTCGCGCCGTGCAGGCGCGAAACGGCCTCGACAGCCGCGCGCCCTTTTCCATCATGCAGGCGCCTTACTTCACCGACACGCCTCCCTCGAATATCTTCTTCAGCTACATCCAGGAAATGAAGGAATTGGGCATTACCTCGGGCTGCACCGCCTCGGCCTATTGCGTCAATGACCCCAACACCCGCGGGCAGATCGCCGTCTTCCTTACCAGGGGACTGTTTGCCCTCAAGGAAAATCGCTAAGAAACGCCTCGCTGGAGAACTTTTTCCCCGTGATGGAACATCTACTCCTTGAAGGCCTTATTCATGTCCCATGCTGCACACGGCCTCGGCGCTCCGCGTATTCTTCTCATTGGATTGGATCAGGATCTCGTTTCGGGAATCCTTCGCGCTCTCCCCGAGTGTGATGTGCGTACAGCGTCCCTAATCGCCCTCGACGCCTCGCATAAGGCGGAAGAGGGAGCCCTCCACTGCGATGTCATCTTCTGCCCCGCCGGAGCCCGCCACCTCCTGCCGGTTCTCGAAAAGGCTTCCCCAATACGCCTCCCCGTAGTGGCCGTCACCCGCCATCCGGATTCCACCGAATGGCTCAATGCCATCGAGGCCGGCGCGGCCGACTACGCCGCCCCTCCCTTTGAAAGTGCGCAACTGCGCTGGATCCTTGACTCCAATTTGCGCCGCACTGCCGCTGCCGCGGGCGGTTGAGAGTCTGCGCGCCGCGCGTGCCGGCCGCGATTGACACCCCGCCGCTTGGCCCAGTACACTAGCGTTTTGCTATAGAAAGCGGCTGCCGCCCCAAGAATGCTACTTGCCAGAGAATTTATTCAGTATCTTGGACGCGAAATCGTCAAGAGGCTCCACCCAAACATTCTGGAAACCGCCGACTTTGCGGCCGGGAGTGCCTTCGTCGCTCAGGTCATCGAAGACGATCTGGCCATCGAAGACCGCCTCAACGAGGAAGTTCGCGAGATCCTCAGCGAGTACACCGAATACATGCGCCGCGAAGGCGTCAGCTATCAGGAGATGTTCCGCCGCATCAAAAATCAACTGGTGCGCGACCGCAAAGTAATTCGCGCCTCCGGCCGCGATACGGGCGACAACATGAAGCTTTCCCGCGACAAGATCAACGATCTCTCCCATAAGATCGTCACCGGAGTCCGCAAGGAACGCCTCTTCCGCGTGAAGAAACAGCCCAACGATTTGCGCTTGGATCTGGTCAAGACGCTCACCGAGGTTCTCATGTTGGAGGAAAAGGTGGACAAGGCGGCCAGGCAGAAGATCCGCTCGCAAAAGCGCGATATCCCCGAAGGCTCCGAGGAGTGGGATCTGCTGCACCGCCGCTACTACGCCGAGGAACTGAAGCGCCTCGGTATAGACTTGAACGCATGACCCCCGTAGTTGCCGTCCTCGGCAGCCTGAACATGGATTTCGTCGTGTCCGTCGACACCCTGCCCGCCCCCGGCCAAACCGTGCTTGGAGCAAATTTTCAAATGCTGCCCGGCGGCAAGGGAGCAAACCAGGCCTGCGCCTGCGGGCGTCTCGGCGGCGGCAAGGTCCGGGCCAGGATGGCGGGGCGCGTCGGCTATGACCTCTTCGCGGATCACCTGAAAGCCAGCCTGTCGGCCGCCGGCGTGGATGTCGCCGCCGTCCATGCGACGCGCTCCCATCCCACGGGTGTGGCCCTCATCTGGGTCGATCGCCAGGGACAGAACTCCATCGTGGTCGCCTCCGGAGCAAACCACGTGTTCGCCGCCGCGGATGTGAATGGGCTTCGGGCCACCTTCTCGGGCGCGTCGTATGCGCTGTTTCAGCTCGAAACCCCATTGGAAACCGTGGAGGCCGGACTCGCCCTTGCGCGCTCCGAGGGAGCCCGCACGATCCTCGATCCCGCGCCGGCCGGTCCTCTTCCCCAACGCCTCCTTCAACTCGTCGACATCCTCACCCCGAACGAATCGGAAGCCTGCGTGCTTCTCGGCCGGCCCGCCGCCAGATTGACGGTGGAAGAGGCGCGGCAGGCAGGCATCGCCCTGCGCCGGCAGAGCGGCGTGGGAACCGTTGTGATGAAGTTAGGCGAACAGGGCTGCATCTGGCTGGATGCCAGCCGTGAAGTGTATGCGCCCGGTTTTTCCGTAAAGGCCGTGGACACCACTGCCGCGGGAGACACCTTCAATGCAGGTCTGGCCGTAGCTCTGGCGGAAGGCATGGACGTTGTCCACGCCTTGCGCTTTGCCAACGCAGCCGCCGCATTGTCGGTGACGCAACTCGGCGCGCAGGCGTCCATACCGCCTCGCGCCGATGTCGAACGGTTCCTCGAACAGCGAGGTTAGCCGGCAGCCCTTACTTTCGCGCCTGGAGCGGAATTACCGTCACTTTGTTGGCTGTAAGCGTGACGTCCTGGTCGATCGTGCCGTAGATCGGCGATTCCACCTTCAGCCGGTAAGTGCCCGGAGGGATCAGCAGTCCGCCGCCCGCGTTGTTCAGCTCATCCACGTAGCCATAAAACTTGTCGTTGAGGTAAACCGGGCTTACATCGCCCGCCGTCACCGAGATGAACGATTCATCTACCCCGCCGCCAAAACGCAAACGGCCGAACGGCGGATTCGGCACCGGCAGTTTTTTCAGTTTTCCGTGGACCGTCGCCGTCTTCCCAGGCTTGACGGAAACCTTCACGGACATATCCTCGTAGCGCGGGTCCCGCAGGACCACTTCATGGTCACCGGCATCCACGGAATACTTCTCCGGGA